>CAZVDN010000031.1:0-9082 GCA_964625665.1 uncultured Streptomyces sp.
TTGTTGTGCAGAAGGCCGGGTTTGCCAGCCAATTGTGAGTGTCATCATGACTATGAATGTGCAAGCGTGCCGTTGCGGGGCCATTGGAATCTCCAGTCAGTATTTGCAGACATGGCTGGCGATCCGGGTGTGCCGGGTTGGCTGGCTGTTTATCGGGCGGGCTTACTTGGTCAGAATCAGTTTTCCGTTACGGGTATGGCGCAGCGAATAGATTTCGCCGTCGTGATCGATCAGCACTTCGCGATGCCCGTCGAACAAGGTGTCGCTGACCAGGGTGCGGCACGCCGTTTTGGGCGCGCGCACGGGCGTGGTCGCCGGTTCAACCGGTTTCGACGAGACGACGGTGGCGGGGCGGTCAATGACGCCTAGGCGAGACATAAAGTATTTAAAATCAACAATAAACGAGCGATTAATGGCAAACCATGGGGCCATCTTATATGAGAATGATTCTCAATACAAGACCTCATTCAGTTCGATTCCCGGGATTGCGGCGTTGCATTGAGTCATGCGTCGCCGATAGCGCCGCACACAAACCCGCAAACCATTCGGGCGCATAAAGGCTATCCTATGCGCCGAATTTCAATCCATGACCCCCATCACTTTCCAGACGCTGCGGTTGCTTGCCGACGGTGAATTCCGTTCCGGCGAGGCCATGGCACAAACACTCGGCGTGTCGCGTGCCACGGTATGGAACGCGCTGCACGGCCTCGACGGGGCGGGGCTCGAGATTTTCAAGGTGCGGGGTCGCGGCTACCGGCTGTCGCAACCACTGACGTGGCTTGATCGCGTGGCGGTCGAACGCGAACTCGGTGTGCGCAGCGCAGCGTTTTCGCTGGAGGTGCTCGATCTGGCCGCGTCTACCAATACTTTGCTGATGGAGCGCGCCGCCGGCGGCGCACCGGGGGGCAGCGTGCTGGCGGCCGAGTGGCAGACGCAGGGCCGCGGCCGGCGCGGCCGCGTCTGGCATGCGACACCGGGGGCGGCGCTGACATTTTCATTGCTGTGGCGGTTTCAACAGGGCGCCGGCGCCCTTTCGGGATTGAGTCTTGCGATCGGTGTTGCAGTGATGCGCGCGCTGGCGCGCTGGGGTGTGACAGACGCCGGCCTCAAATGGCCCAACGATGTAATCTGGCGCGGACGTAAACTCGCCGGCATGCTGATCGAAATGCAGGGCGAAGTGACGGGGCCGAGTGCGGCGGTGATCGGCCTTGGTTTCAACTGCCGCCTGCCAGACACGCTGCGCGACCGCATCGATCAGCCGGTGGTCGATCTTGCGCAGATCACCGGAAATGCGCCGGACCGCAACCGGTTGCTGGCGATGCTGCTTGAAGACATGGCTGATGTGCTGGAGACCTTCGCCGAGGCCGGCTTCGCGCCGCTGCGCGACGAATGGGACCGTCAACATGTTTATCGTGGAAAACCCGTGCGGTTGACACTGCCGGATGCGGCCACCATCGACGGCACGGTGCGCGGCGTCGATGAAAACGGCGCCTTGCTGCTGGAAACCGCCAACGGCGTGCGGCGCGTGCACAGCGGTGATGTCAGTTTGCGGGGAACGCATGGGCGCTAAGCGGACAACGCCGGCGTCGTCCCTGCTGCTCGCGATCGATGCCGGCAACACGCGTGTGAAATGGGGACTGCACGACGGCCGGCGCTGGGTCAAACGCGGGCACGCCCAGACTGGCCGCGCTGCCGGCCTGAAAAGCGTCTTTGCGCGTTTGCCGCCGATGGATGCCATCATCGTTTCCAATGTTGCCGGCGACGGCCTGCGCACGGCGCTTAAGCGCGCGCTGCCGGCATTGCCGGCGCCGCGCTGGATCCGCAGCGCAGCCGCACAGTGCGGCGTGCGCAACAGTTACGCCAAACCCGCTCAGCTCGGCTGTGACCGCTGGGCGGCGCTGCTCGGCGCGCATGCCCGCTGCCCGGGCGCCGTGGTGGTCGTGAACGCCGGTACGGCGCTGACGGTGGATGCACTGACGGCCGACGGCGTCTTCGTTGGCGGGATCATCGTTCCCGGAGTCGAGTTGATGCGCAGCGCACTGGCACGCGACACGGCCGGATTGCGGCGTCGCCCCGGCGCCTTCAGCTTTTTCCCCGACAACACCGGTGATGCCATCATGAGCGGCGCGGTCAATGCGCTCTGCGGCGCCGTCGAGCGCGTTGCACGGCATCTGCAACAGGGCGGTGGCGAGATGCCGGTCTGCGTGCTGTCCGGCGGCGCCGCCGGTCTGATTGCGCCCCAGCTTAACCTGGACGTCAAGGTCGTAGATAATCTCGTCCTGGAAGGACTGCTCGTCATGGCGCGCAGCGACTGAGCGGCGCGCAAACCGAAAAAACAATGAGAACACTTTTCCTGCTCTTCCTGCTTGCAAACGCAGCAACGTTTGCCTACATCCACTATGTGGAGGGGCGTTCGGGCGCGGATTCGCAGATTGCGCTTTTGCAGATCAGCCCGGAAAAGGTCAAACTGGTCAAAGCCGGCGCCGTGTCGCCTGCGGCCAACCGGGAGAAGCCGCCCCTGTCGGCAGTTTGCGTCGAGTGGGGCCCGGTCACCGGCGACGATGTGGCCCGCGCCGGCGCTGCACTGGCGAAGCTGGACCTCGGCAACCGCCTGTCGCAGCGCGAATCGGGTGACAGCTTCTGGGTGCATATCCCGCCGCTGCGTTCACGCGCCGATGCCGACAGGAAAGCCAATGAGGTGCGCGGGATGGGCATCAGCGACTTTTTTGTCGTGCAGGAGCCCGGTCCCGCCCAGTTCGCTATTTCGCTCGGGGTGTTCAAAACCGAGGAGGCGGCGAACAACTATCTTGCGCAACTGCGGCCAAAGGGGATACGCTCTGCCATTGTCGCGCCCTACGGGGCTGCCGCCACGATGTTCCAGATACGGGAACCGGGCGATGCGCTGACAATGAAGCTGGCGGAACTTAAAGCGGAGTTCCCCGCTGCGGCGCTGAAGGCCGTCAATTGCGCAGAGGCGCAAAGCGCGAATAAATGAAATGAATGCACGCTCAGCCGCGAATGCGGCGCAGCGTGGCGGTCGTCGAACGGTCGTGGATGAATGGAATCGAGTGCACGCTGCCGCCGCGGGCTTTGACGTCGGCGGCGCCGACGATGTTCTCGGTTGACCAGTCGCCGCCCTTGACGAGCACATCCGGCAGAACGAGCCGGATCAGGGCGAGCGGCGTGTCGTCCTCGAACCATGTGACGAGGCTGACTGGCTCGAGCGCGGCGACCAGCGCCATGCGGTCTTCGAGCGGATTGATCGGCCGCTCCGGGCCTTTGCCGAGCCGGCGCACGGAGGCGTCACTGTTGACGGCGACAATCAGGCTGGCGCCCAATGCGCGGGCCTGCGCCAGATAACTGGCATGGCCGCGATGCAGGATGTCGAACACGCCGTTGGTGAAAACCAGAGGCCGGGCGATTGAGCCGATGCGCGCGGACAACATTTGCGGCGCGCAGATTTTGTTTTCGAAGGACGGAGCGGTATGCATGCGTGCAGTGTAGCAAACGGGGGCGCCTGGGGCATGCATGGTGTGGCGCGGCAGGGGGGCAGGCGCGGGCCGGCAGTGGCGTGCGGTGCCGGGACGAATTTGCAGTTGAATGCATGATGGAAGGAACCTGAATGGCCAGCGGTAAAGTCAGTGACGAAGTGCTCGACGCAATTGCGTTTATCGAAATGCACCGGCAGGAAGAAGAGAAAGAGAGCGGTGCGGGAGCGGCCTGCGCGCAGGCGCTGCCCAAGCTGCAGGAGCTGCTCGAGCAGCTCAATGGGGAAACGTCCGATCCACCTGACGTGCATGCGGCGAACATCGTTGCGGTAAACAACGATATCGCGCGGGTCAAACGCCTGGCGAGCGGCGGCGGCCATGGCGGCGGCAACAAACATCCGCGCAGCGGTGGTGGCGGCGGCGGGCAGAAAAAACAACCGATGCGTCAGCATGGCCATGGGCATGGCCAGGGCCACGGACAGGGACATGCGCCCGGCGGGCAGCCCGGTCAGGGGCGCGGACCCAATGCGAACGCGAATGCCAACCCCAACGCAGGTCAGGGGCGGCGACGCGGCCGCAACAAGCGTCGTGGCGGCGGCGGTGGTGGGGGCGGAAATGCCGGCGGTGGTGCTGGTGGCGGTGGCGGCGGTCAGGCCGGCGCGGCATAGCCCTGGTGCACCACTGCTGCGCGCCGCAATCCTGCGGTCGCTTGCCCTGCGGCAGTGAAGGGCGCCTTCAGCGGCGCCGTTGTCTGAACCCTAGTCGAGAAATTCAAACAGCCGCACGACCTTCTGCACACCGCTGGTCGTGCGCGCAATTTCGGTCGCGTCGTCCGCTTCCTTGCGGTTGACCATGCCGAGCAGATAAACCGTATTGGATTCAGTCACGACCTTGACGTGGACGGCATTGAATTTCTGGCCGTCGACAAATCGCGCCTTGACCTTGCCGGTCAGGTAGGCGTCGTTGGTGCGCGAGCTCATGCTGCTGTTGCCGACCACGGCGATTTCGTTGTAAATGCCGCGGACGTTTTCGATGGCGCGCGTGATTTTTTCGATTTCCGTGCGCGCTGCATTGTTGGCGGCCTCGCCCGTCAGCAGCACCATGCGGTTGTAGCTTGTCACGTTGATGTGCGCATCCGGGAATTTTTCGGAAATGCGGCTGCCCGCCTTGAGTTCGATGCCCTGATCTTCGGTGACCGTGCCGACCGTGCGGCGGTCTGCGCCGACCAGTGCGGCACCGCCGGCGCCGCCGACCACGGCGGCAACGCAACCGGTCAGCAGGGAAACAGCGAGCAGGATCGCGATGAGTCGAAGAGTCTTCATTTATTCAACTCCCAGTAAAAGACAATCAATGGCGTCGCACAGGCAGTGCAGCGTGAGCAGATGCACTTCCTGGATGCGTGCCGTGCTTTGCGCGGGTACGCAGATCTGTATGTCCGACGGGCCCAGTGCTTCCGCCATGGTACCGCCGTTGCGGCCGGTGAGTGCAATCACGCTCATGCCGTTTTCGTGCGCTGCATGCATCGCGGCGAGAACGTTTTTGGAATTTCCGCTGGTCGATATGGCCAGCAACAGATCGTTTTTGTGGCCGAGTGCGCGAACCTGCTTGGAAAACACCTGTTCGTAATCGTAATCATTGGCGATCGAAGTCAGTGTCGACGAGTCGGTCGTCAGCGCCATCGCGGCAAGGCCGGGCCGTTCCATTTCAAAGCGGTTCAGCAGTTCGGCGGCAAAGTGCTGCGAGTCGGCCGCCGAGCCGCCGTTGCCGCAGGCGAGAATCTTGCCGTCCTGCCGCAGGCACTGCACCATGCGTTCAGCCGCCGCCGCGATCGGCGCGGCCAGTGCGTCCATGCTCTGCAGTTTGAGATGGGCGCTTTCGGAAAAGTTCTCGCTGATGCGGTTGATCAGGTTCATAAGTCGATCCTTGAGACCGCGAAATTATCGCACAATTCAATCGCTGAACACGTTTTTGAGCCAATCCGGCGCGGCGTTGCCGCCGTCGATCAGGATGGCATCGAAGCGGCAAGGCGGCGTTCGCGCGCATCCTGACAAATAATGGCGCGCGGCGCGCAGCAGTTTGTCACGTTTGGCCGCCGTAATGCTTGCCGCCGCGCCGCCGAACGCGGAACTTTTCCGCATGCGCACCTCGACAAACACCAGCGCGTCGCCATCGCGCACGATCAGATCGATTTCACCGTAGCGGCACTGATAATTGTGTTCGAGGATGGTGAGGCCCTGTTGCTGCAGAAAGACGGCGGCAACATCCTCGGCGCGGCGGCCGCTGTCGCGCATCAGCGTTCTTCCGAAGGGATGATGTTCAGTTTGCCGCCGGCAAACTGGGCGAGCACCGGTTCGCGCACGAATTGCTGATCGGGCGCGAGGCGAATGCGGCCGGTCACGCCGTCGATCGCGGGGTTGCGCGCCTGTTTGAACAATTCGAGGCTGAGCCGGAAAGCGTCGATGCCGAAGGCGTAGAGGCGGTCAAAGTCGATGGCCTCGTCGAACTTCGCGCGCGGATAGACCATGACCGCCGCGTGGTCCGGTTGCAGCAGCCAGGGCATGTCGGTGAAACGCACGCGGTTGAGGTCGCCAGGCGAGGTTGCGTTGCCGGCATGCACGCGTGACGTCGCGTAGAGCGCGATGCTGCTGCCGAAATATGGGCGCATCACGGCCGCGGCCGCCTGGTCGACGGCGAGGAAGACCATGTCGGCAAGGCCGAGATCGGACGCCTGGCGGAGTTTGGCGAGCGTCGCCGGATCGCTGCTGAACGGATATTCCGCGGCGATCATGCCGCCGCGCCGCGCGAATTCCTGCGTGAACGCCTGCCGCATGCGGCGGCCGAGCGGCGTGTCGTCGGCAACGACAAAGGCCTTGCGCCGGCCTTCGCCGAGCGCGAAGCGGGCGATCTGCCGCGCTTCCTGTTCGACATTGAGGCTGAAGGTGTAGAGGCGCGCCGGTTGCGGCGCGCCCGGCTCGACGGAATTCAGCGCCAGCGTCGGCAGGGTCACGATGGTGCTTGCGGCGAGCGCGGCGACACCAGCGCGCGTCAGCGGCCCGACGACCACGCGCGCGCCCGATTCGAGCGCCTGCTCGTAGACGGTCAGGACATTCAGGCTGTCTTCATTGACCGCATAGATGCGCAGCGGCGGCGCGTTTTTTCCGGCGACGCGCGCGGCTGCCGCAAATCCCTGCCGCACGGCATCGGCATGGCGGCCGAACGACGCCGAATTCAGCGGCAGCAGCAGCGCGACATGCGCTTCGCGCGCCGGGGCATCGGCACTGTAGGCCGCGTTGGTGGCGCAGGCGGCGAGCGCGCCGTATAGTAGGGCCCGCGAAAGAGAACTGGCGAAAAACCGATGGAAGCGAATGACGATCCGGCGCATGTGGGGGCCAATGAGGGGGCGCGTGCCACATTATATGTAGTGGCGACGCCGATTGGTAATCTGGCCGACGTCACCATGCGCGCGCTTGATGTGCTCAGGCGCGTTGATGTGATCGCCGCCGAGGACACGCGCGTCACCGCGCACCTGCTGCGGCATTACGGCATTGCAACGCGTTTGCTGGCGCTGCATGAGCACAATGAGCGGCAGGCCGCGCAAAAGCTGATCGATCTGCTGTCGTCGGGAAAATCGGTGGCGATGGTCAGCGATGCGGGCACGCCGGCGGTCTCCGACCCCGGCGCGCTGGCCGTGGCCGCGGTGCGTGAAGCCGGTTACCCGGTGGTTGCGCTGCCCGGCGCCAATGCGGCGCTGTGTGCACTGGCCGCGGCGGGCATTGCAGCCGGACATTTTCTTTTTTTCGGTTTTCTGCCGGCGCAGGCGGCGGCGCGGCGGCGCGAACTCGAGGCGCTGGGTGTTCTGCCTTATCTGCTGATCTTTTACGAGGCGCCGCATCGCGTCGCCGCCTCCGTGGCGGACATGGCGGCGGTGTTCGGCGCAGAACGCCGCGTGACGATCGCGCGCGCACTGACCAAACCCTTTGAATCCATTCACCAGTGCGCGCTTGGCGAAGCCGCGGCCTGGTTCGAGGGCGACCCCAATCGCCTGCGCGGTGAATTTGTGTTGCTGGTTGACGGCCACCCGCCTGCGCAGGGCGCCGGCGACGCCGCGGCGTTCCGCGTGCTTGAAATCCTCCTGCGCGAGTTGCCGCTCAAGCAGGCAGTGCAACTGGCGGCCGAAATCACCGGCAGCGCGCGCAATGCGCTCTACAGCCGCGCGCTCGAAATGAAAAAGGAATCGTGTTAATTTGGCAGGCCGCCGGCTGCCCGACGCGCCGGATTTATCCATCCCGACCCCTGACCCCCGAGCCCCAAGGAATTCGAACATGACCCGGATCACCATCACGCGTCCTGACGACTGGCATCTGCATTTGCGCGACGGCAATCACATGCGCGCGATCCTGCCGGATGTCGCCGCGCGTTTTTCGCGCGCCATCGTGATGCCGAACCTGAAACCGCCGGTCACCACCACGCAGATGGCGCTGGCTTATCGCGAGCGCATTGTTTCGGCCCTGCCCGACGGCGCGCAGTTCGAGCCGCTGATGACGCTGTATCTGACCGACAACACCACCGGCGAGGAAATCCTGCGCGCCAAGGCAAGCGGTGTCGTGCATGCGGTGAAATATTATCCCGCCGGCGCGACCACCAATTCGGAATCCGGCGTCACCGAGCTGAGCAAATGCGAAGACGCGCTGAAAGCCATGTCGGAGTGCGGCATGCCTTTGCTGGTCCACGGCGAGGTGACGTTTCCCAATGTGGATATATTCGACCGCGAACGCATTTTCATCGACCGCGTGATGATTCCGGTCCTGAAAAAATATCCGCAGCTGCGCGTGGTGTTCGAACACATCACGACGCAGGAGGCGGTGCGTTTCGTGCTGGCGTCACCGCCGCGCGTGGCCGCCACCATCACCGCCCACCATCTGCTGTTGAACCGCAATGCCATGTTCTCCGGCGGAATCCGTCCGCACCATTTCTGCATGCCGGTTTTGAAGCGCGAAGAGGACCGCCAGGCCCTGATCCATGCCGCGACCGGCGGCAACCCGAAATTTTTTCTCGGCACCGACAGTGCGCCGCACGCGCGTGACACCAAGGAGGCCGCATGCGGCTGTGCCGGCGTTTACACCGCGCACGCCGGCATCGAACTGTATGCGGAAATTTTCGGCGCCTACAACGCGCTCGACAAACTGGAAAATTTCGCCAGCGTCTACGGCCCGGCGTTCTACGGTCTGCCGCGCAACACGCAGAAAATCACGCTGGTCAAGGAAACCTGGGACGTGCCCAAGGAAGTGCCGTATCACAAAGACACGCTGGTGCCGTTTCGCAGCGGCGGCACGATCGCCTGGCGCATGGCCTGAGGCCCGGCACGCGGCCGGGCGGTGCGCCGCCCCATGGTACAATTCAGCCGGGAGTCGGCCAGGCAGTCGCTGCCGGCGCGCTTGTCGTGCCGGCAGAGGAAAGTCCGGGCTCCACAGGGCAGGGTGACGGTTAACGGCCGTCCGCCGCGAGGCGAGGAACAGGGCCACAGAGACGAGTCCGCTTCAGTCCGGCAACGGAATGTGGCGGGGTGAAACGCGGCAACCTCCACCCGGAGCAAC
>CAZVDN010000031.1:9115-17696 GCA_964625665.1 uncultured Streptomyces sp.
AGCGTCGACGTGGCCCGCCGAGCTTGCGGGTAGGTGGCTGGAGCGTGCAGGCAACTGCACGCCAAGAGGAATGACTGTCACGGCCGCGCAAGCGGCCGACAGAACCCGGCTTATCGGCCGACTCCCTCTCAGGCAAATGGATGGGCTCAATCACCAGGGCGCGTTTTCGTGCCCGCTGAATATCGGGAAACGCAGATGAAAAAATACAGGATCGCATACATACCGGGCGACGGCATCGGCAAGGAAACCGGGCCGGAAGGCCTGCGTGTGCTCGAAGCGGCGGCGCGCAAGTTCGGTTTCGAACTGAAGTTCGATGAATACGACTGGAGCTGCGATTACTACCAGAAGCACGGCCGCATGATGCCCGAGGACGGCCTCGATCAGGTGCGGCAGCACGACGCGATTTTTTTCGGTGCGGCCGGCTGGCCGGCGACCGTGCCCGATCATATTTCCCTCTGGGGCCTGCTGATTCCCTTCCGCCGTAATTTCGACCAGTACGTGAATCTGCGGCCGGTGCGCCTGATGCCGGGCGTCAAATGTCCGCTGGCTGACCGCAAGGTCGGCGACATTGATTTCTGGGTGGTGCGCGAAAACAGCGAGGGCGAATATTCATCGGTCGGCGGCCGCATGTACGGCGGCACCGAAAACGAATTCGCCACGCAGCAGGCGATTTTTTCGCGCCGCGGCACCGACCGCATTATGAAGTTCGCCTTCGAACTCGCGATGAAGGGCAAGAAAAAGCACGTCACCTCGGCGACGAAATCCAACGGCATTTCGATCTCGATGCCCTACTGGGACGAGCGCTTCAAGGCGATGTCTGCGCAATATCCTGAAATCCGCACTGACCAGTATCACATCGACATTCTCACGGCGCATTTCGTCATGCATCCGGACTGGTTTGACGTGGTGGTCGGTTCGAACCTGTTCGGCGATATTTTGTCCGATCTTGGCCCGGCCTGTACCGGGACGATTGGCATTGCCCCTTCGGCAAACATGAATCCGGAGCGCGCATTCCCGTCTCTGTTCGAGCCGGTACACGGTTCGGCTCCGGACATTTATGGCAAAGGCATAGCGAATCCGATCGGGCAGATCTGGTCGGGGGCGATGATGCTCGAGCATCTCGGCCATCCCGAAGCGGCGAAGGCCATTGTCGATGCGATCGAGGTTGCGCTGGTCGAGGGGCCGCGCACGCCGGACGTCGGTGGCAAGGCAAAAACATCCGATCTCGGCCGCGCCATCGCCGAAGCGTTGTAAGCACGGCAGCGCGCGAATGATTTTCGCGCGCATGATGCAGCGCTAATTGCGGCGCTGCGGCGGCGGCTCGGTGCCGGGCGGGAAATATTCCTTGTCCTGCACCTCGCCGTTCTGAAACAAAACGACGATCGTGCCTTTGTCGCTGCGCCATTTGCTTTGCGTGCTTGTGAAGGTCGTGCCGTCGATTTTCATCGACGAATTGCGCGATTCGCTGGCGATGCCGAGGATGCCGGCGACTTTGTCTTCCTTCATGCCCTTGACGATCTTGTCGTAATTTTCCGCGCTCACTTTCGGGCCGCAGGCGCCCAGCGCCAGTGTCATCAACAGCGCTGTTCCAAGTTTGCGCAGCCGGTCATTGGCAGGCATCGGCATTCTCCTGAGGTTGCTTCTGTGTTGCCGTCGTTTCGGGCGACTCTGGAATTCTGCCAGACGTCGGCCTGCTCATTCCGGAATGGCGTCGTTTCAGGCGAGCCTCCCCTTTTGAGGGTTGAACTGTTGCATTTCCGCAACGATCGCAAGTTCAGCTAACCCTTTGAATCGCAAAAATTAATCTTAATAATCCACTTTCACTTAGTTTTCTATCAAATTGTTTATAAAAGATAAAATATTTTCAAACTGGTTACGGCCTTAGCCCTCGCGTGAATTTGTGGCCATAAGTCTTTGTCCTGAATACAAAAAATCCAGTTGTCGCGCTTGACCGACCTCAGGCTTTTTCTTATAGTGGGCATTGGTGGGAAAAAGTGGGAAATAAAGGCCATTTCCGCGTCACTTCGGGGGAGTCGTGTTTAGAGGCGTTGCAAATCTCAGTCTGGACAGCAAAGGTCGGCTCGCAGTGCCCGCACGGCACCGTGAGGCATTGGCCGTGCGCTGTGCCGGGCGCCTCGTCATCACCGCTGATTTCGACAAGTGCCTGCTGCTCTATCCGCTGCCTGACTGGGAGCCGATTCAGCAAAAGCTGATGGCGCTGTCGAGCCTCAATCCGCGCATCCGCGATCTGCAAAGGCAACTCGTCGGTTATGCCGAAGACATCGAGATGGATGCCGCCGGGCGCGTGCTGATTTCGCCCGCGCTGCGCAACTTCGCATCGTTGTCAAAAAGCGTCGTGCTCGTCGGCCAGGGCAGCAAATTCGAATTGTGGGACCGCGAGAAATGGGAGCAGGCGCTCGAGCGCAGCGCCGGATTCGGCGACGGTGAATTGCCGCCCGAACTGGAGGGCTTCTCGTTGTGAGCCGCGGCTCACACGTCACGGTTTTGCTGAAGGCGGCAGTAGATGGATTGAAGGTGCGCGCAGACGGCGTTTATGTCGACTGCACGTTCGGGCGGGGCGGGCACAGCCGTGAAATTCTGGCGCGACTGGGCGCGCGCGGAAGACTGATCGCAATGGACCGCGATCCGCATGCGGTGGCATTGCGCGGGGAATTTGATGATGAACGGTTTGAGCTGGTGCACAGCAGTTTCAGCGCGTTTGCCGCAACGCTGGCAGAGCGCCGCATCGGCGCCGTTGACGGAATTTTGTTCGACCTCGGTGTCTCGTCGCCGCAACTCGACGACGCTCAGCGTGGATTCAGTTTTCGCGTCGATGCGCCGCTCGACATGCGCATGGACACAAGCCGCGGCGAAACGGCGGCAGGCTGGCTGGCTGTCGCGGACGAAGGCGAAATAAGGGAGGTCATCCGCAATTATGGCGAAGAACGGTTTGCTAGGCAGATTGCAGCAGCGATTGTTGCAGCACGAGCGCGGGGGCCTGTCGCAACCACACGGCAGCTTGCCGGGATCGTGGCCGCGGTCGTCCGCACGCGCGAGCCCGGGCAGAATCCGGCGACGCGGACCTTTCAGGCTCTACGGATTCACGTCAATCAGGAGCTTGAAGAGTTGACGCGGGTTCTGCCCCAATGTGTTGATGCACTGGCGCCCGGTGGACGCCTCGCCGTCATCAGCTTTCACTCCCTCGAAGACCGCATCGTCAAACGATTCCTGCGTGAGCAGTCGCAGCCACCGCAGTTGCCGTCGCGCCTGCCGCTGCGCGCCGCCGAGCTGCCGGCGCCGCGTCTGACGCTCGTCGGCAAGCTGCAGCGGCCGGATGCCGCGGAGATCGCCGCCAATCCGCGCGCCCGCAGTGCGGTGATGCGCATCGCCGAAAAAGCGGGGCGTTCCTGATGGCGCGTCTGAATCTGACATTGCTGGCGATCCTGATCGTCTGTGCATTGTCGGTGGTGACTTCGCAGCACAAGGCACGCAAGCTCTACGTCGAACTGCAGAAGCAGCAGGACGTCGCGCGCAAGCTTGATGTCGAATACGGCCAGTTGCAGCTTGAGCAGAGCACCTGGGCGATGCACGCGCGCGTCGAAAAAATTGCCAGCGGCCAGCTGATGATGCGCGTGCCGACGTCAGCGCGCATTCAGGTCGTCGCGCCGGAGACCGCGCAGTGAGCGCCGTCGCCATGCCGGGGCCGGCAATCGCGCATCCGCGCTGGCGCGCACGCGCGGTGCTGGCGCTGCTGCTGGCCGGCTTCGGCGTGCTGACGCTGCGCGCGGTTTACCTGCAGGGCCTGCATAACGATTTTCTCCAGCAGAAGGGCGAGTCACGCTACGGCCGCGTGATCGACCTGCCCGCCACGCGCGGCATGATCACCGACCGCAATCGCGAGCCGCTGGCGATTTCCACGCCGGTGGAATCGGTGTGGGCGAGCCCCGCCGATGTTGAAATCACGCCGGAAAAAATGAAGCGTCTGGCGCAGTTGCTTGAAATCGACCAGGCTGAACTGGCGAAAAAACTGGCTGATACGAAGCGCGAATTCGTTTATATCAAGCGCCACCTGCCGCCGGAAGAAGCGGCCAAGGTCCTTGCCCTCGACGTGCCGGGCATCTCGCTGCAGCGCGAATACCGCCGCTACTATCCGGGCGGCGAATTTTTCGCGCATCTGGTCGGCTTCACCGATGTGGATGACAAGGGCCAGGAGGGGCTTGAACTCGCGCTGGAAGAGGAACTCGCCGGCAAGCCCGGCAGCCGCCGCGTCATCAAGGACCGCCTGGGCCGCATCGTCGAAGACGTCGAGAGCATCCGTACACCGCAGCATGGCCGCGACATCGCCCTGTCGATCGACGCGCGCGTGCAGTACCTGGCGTTTCGTGAACTGAAAAACGCGGTGGCCCTGCATCAGGCGCGCGCCGGCGGCATCGTCGTGCTTGATGCTGTCAGCGGCGACATTCTTGCCATGGCGAACCTGCCGTCCTACAACCCGAACAACCGCGGCAAGCTCGATCCCAAACGCATGCGCAACCGCGCCGTTACCGATCTGTTTGAACCGGGTTCGACGTTGAAACCGTTTACGGCGGCGGCAGCGATGGAAGCCGGTTTGTTCCGTGCCGAGAGCATCATCCAGACCGGCAACGGCACGCTGACGATCAGCGGTGCCACCATTCACGATGCGCATCCGGCCGGCGCATTGACGGTTTCGCAGGTGATCCAGAAGTCGTCGAACGTCGGCGCTGCGAAGATGGCGCTGGCGCTGCCGTCGGAAAAATTGTGGACGATGTTGAGCCAGGTCGGATTCGGCAGCGTGCCTCAAGCAGGTTTCCCGGGAGAAGGCTCGGGGCGCCTGCGGCCCTACGCCGGATGGAAGCCGATCGAACAGGCGACGATGGCCTACGGCCACGGCATTTCGGTGAGCCTGCTGCAACTGGCGCGCTCCTACATGGTGTTCGCCAGCGACGGTGAAATGCGGCCGCTCAGCCTGCTGCGCCGTGAAAACATGGCCGAATCGACGCGCGTGATGTCCGCGGAAACTGCGCAGCAGATCCGCAAAATGCTCGAGCTCGTGGTGCTGCCGGGCGGCACCGCACCGAAGGCCCAGATTGCCGGTTACCGCGTCGGCGGCAAAACCGGCACTGCACACAAGCTCGACGGCGCGAGTTATGCCGCCAACAAATACGTCTCATCGTTTGTCGGCCTGGCGCCTGCTTCGGCGCCGCGCCTGATCGTCGCCGTCATGATCGATGAGCCGACGGCGGGCGGTTACTACGGCGGCACCGTGGCCGCACCGGTGTTCAGCAGCGTGATGGCCGGCTCGTTGCGCCTGCTGGGCGTCAAGCCCGATGCGCCGCTGAACAATGTGGTGTTGCCGCCGCCCAATGCGCCGGAAGTGCGGGAGGAAGTATGACGCCGCCGGCAAAACAGATTCGATTGAATGCAGGGTCGACATTGACGGCGGCCGAGTTGCGCGCGATTGACGCATTGGGCGTGCGGCGATTGACGGTGGACAGTCGCGCCGTCAAACGCGGCGATACCTTTGTCGCTTATCCGGGCGAATCGCGTGATGGCCGTGATTTCATCGCGCAGGCGGTTGCCGCCGGCGCGTCCTCGATTTTATGGGAGCGCCGCGGATTCAAATGGAACGCCGCGTGGCGACTGCCCAACCTTGCGCTGCCGCAATTACGCGCGCGCGCGGGCCTTGTCGCATCCCATGTCCATGCGCATCCGGGTTGGCGCCTGCGCATGATCGGCATTACCGGCACCAACGGCAAGACCACCTGCAGCCAGTGGATTGCACGCGCATTGAACCAGCGCGGCATTCGCACGGCAGTGATCGGCACGCTGGGCTACGGCCTGCGCGGCACGCTGCGCCCGCTGGTGAATACAACACCCGATGCATTGTGGCTGCAGGCGCAGCTCGCGAACTTCGCGCGGCGCGGCGCGGCGGCGGTCAGCATGGAAGTGTCGTCGATCGGACTCGAGCAGGGTCGCGTCGCCGGTGTGCCGTTCGAGATCGCCGTGCTGACGAACCTGACGCGCGACCATCTCGATTACCACCGCACGATGGCGAAATACAAAGCGGCCAAGGCGCAGTTGTTTGCGGTCGAGTCGCTGAAGCATGCGGTGCTCAATTTCGATGACCCGTTCGGCGTGGAACTTGCCGCCGGCATCGCGCGGCGCGGCCTCAAAGTGACCGGCTATGGTTTTGACAATGGCGCTGCGCTGCCGCGCCGTTTGCCCAGGGTGGTCGGCAGCCATCTGGTCTGCGGGGCCGATGGCGTGCATTTCGATGTATCGACGCCGCAAGGCCGCGCGCGGATCGCCAGCGGCGTGCTCGGTCGCCACAACGCGTCGAACCTGCTGGCGACGCTGGCGGTGCTGCTGGCCTGCGGCCTTCGCTTGAACGACGCGGTCATGGCGCTTGAAGGATTGCAGGCCGTGCCTGGCCGCATGCAGCGCATCGGCGGCGGACGCCGCCCGCTGGCGGTGATCGATTATGCGCATTCGCCCGATGCGCTCGAAAACGTATTGCGCACGCTGCGCGATCTGACCGCCGGTGATTTGTGGTGCGTGTTCGGCTGCGGCGGAGACCGCGACCGCGGCAAGCGGCCGTTGATGGGCGAAGCCGCATCCAGACTGGCGGATCGCGTGATCGTCACCAGCGACAATCCGCGCTTTGAAAATCCGCGCACCATCATCGATGAAGTGCGGCGCGGTGTGCGCGGCGCCTGCACGGTGGAGCCGGACCGCCGGCGTGCCATTGCCTCGGCGCTGCGCGGCGCGCGGCGCGGTGACGTCGTGCTGATCGCCGGCAAAGGGCACGAACCTTATCAGGAAATCCGCGGCGTGCGTCATCCGTTCAGCGACCTCGAAGCAGCGCGCACGGCCATGCGGGGGGCGCGGGCATGATGATGCGTCTTTCTGAAGTGTCGAAAATTCTTGGCGCCCCTTTGCACGGCGCAGACGTTGCATTTGACGCAGTGTCCACCGACACCCGCGCCATCCGGCGGGGCGATTTGTTCATCGCACTCAAGGGCGAACGCTTCGATGCGCATGCGTTCGTCGCGCAGGCCGCCGCCGCCGGCGCGGTTGCGGCGATTGTTTCGCGCCCTGCCGAAGCGGACATCCCGCAGATTGTCGTCGGCAATACGCTCGATGCCTTGGGTGCGCTGGCACGGCATTGGCGCGGCCGCTTTGACTTGCCGCTGATCGCGCTGACCGGCAGCAACGGTAAAACGACGGTGAAGGAAATGCTGGCATCGATCCTGCGCGCGCAGGCCGGCAGCGAACAGGTGCTGTCGACGCGCGGCAATCTGAACAATCACATCGGCGTGCCGCTGATGCTGCTTGAATTGCGCGATTACCATCGCTATGCCGCCATCGAAATGGGCATGAATCATCCGGGCGAGATCGCACAACTGGCGGCAATCGGCCGGCCGACCGTGGCGCTGGTCAACAACGCGCAGCGCGAACACATGGAATTCATGGCCACAGTCGAGGCCGTGGCGCAGGAAAATGCCGCGGCCTTTGCTGCGCTGCCTGCCGATGGCACTGCCGTTGTTAATGCGGATGATGCGCACGCAGATTACTTTCGTCAGGCGGCAGGCGCCCACCGCGTGGTCGATTTCGGTCTCGAACGGCCGGCCGCGGTGAGCGGCGGTTACGTGCTGAAAAACCTGTCGAGCGAAATCCATCTGCGCACGCCGGCCGGTGAAGCCTCGGCTACGCTGGCCATTCCCGGACTGCACAATGTGCGCAATGCGCTGGCGGCCTGCGCCTGCGCGCACGCAGTCGGCATCTCGCCGGACGTCATGCGCGCCGGGCTCGATCAGTTCCGTCCGTACACCGGGCGCCTGCAGGTCAAGCGTGCCGCCGGCGGCGCCACGGTAATCGACGATACCTATAACGCCAACCCGGATTCAGTGCGGGCGGCGATCGATGTGCTGGCCAAATGCGCGCCGCCGACCGTGCTGGTGCTGGGCGACATGGGCGAGGTCGGTGAGCACTCGGTGGAATTTCACCGCGAGGTCGGTGCCTACGCGAAGAGCCGCAACGTGTCCTCGCTGTGCGCGTTCGGCGAACAGGCGGGCGAGGCGGTCGCTGCTTTCGGCGCGGCCGCATCGCATGCGCAATCTATCGAACAACTGCTGGAACGCGTGCAGGCCTGTGCCACGCCGCAAACAACGCTGCTGGTGAAAGGTTCGCGTTTCATGCGCATGGAGCGCGTGGTCAATGCCCTGACCGGCGAAACCGGAGGGGCGCACTGATGCTTCTGGAACTGGGACCCGCACACCGCTTTTTCGTCGCAGCATCGCTGCCCAGGGGGCGCCGATGCTGCTAGAACTCGCGCAGTATCTGGCAAAGGACATTCGCGCCTTCAATGTATTCAATTACATCACGCTGCGCGCGGTGCTCGCCTGTCTGACCGCGCTGGTCATTACCTTCATGGTGGGACCGGCGATGATCCGCAAGCTGACGTCGTACAAGATCGGCCAGGCGGTGCGCAGCGACGGCCCGCAATCGCACCTGCCGAAGGCGGGCACGCCGACCATGGGCGGCGCGCTGATTCTGGTGG
>CAZVDN010000032.1:0-3679 GCA_964625665.1 uncultured Streptomyces sp.
TAGATGTATTCCTCGTTGAGCGCCCAGCCGCGGCCCTGCATGCCGCCGCCATGGATCTGGCCGTCGACGTAGGCCGGATGTACCGCGCGGCCAACGTCCTGCGCGCAGACCCAGCGCAGAATCTTTACCGCACCTGTATCCGGATCGACCTCGACGTCGCAGAACTGCGCCGAAAATCCCGGCGCCTGGCCGCCGTCGTTGATGCCTGCTGACGCGGTGACCGGTCCGCCGGTGGCGCTGCGCTGGGCGGCGATGGCTTTCAGCGGCAGCGGTTCAAACGCGCCGGCCTTGTCGCCGGCGGGGCGCGCGTGGCCGTCCTCCCAGATCACCTGTGCCGGTTCGATCTTCCAGATTTTTGCGGCGCGCACGCAGAGTTCGGCGATCACCTTGTTGCAGGCGTCGATCACGACTTTTCCGGTGGCATAGGTGACGCGCGAGCCGCCGGTGACCGAGTTGGTGTCGGCGATGATTGGCCGCACGCGGTCGTAATCGATGCCGAGCGTTTCGGCGGCCATCAGTGCCATCGACGCGCGGGAGCCGCCGATGTCGGGGCTGCCGGTCGCGACCACTACGGTACCGTCTTCGTTGACCGACACGGTTGCGCTTGATTCGCCACCGCCATTGAGCCACCAGCCCGAGGCCATGCCGCGGCCCTGATTTTTGCCGAGCTTCGTTTTGTAGGCCGGGTGCTTCGCCAGCGCCTGAAGGGTTTCGGCGTAGCCGGCGTGCGTGGTCTTGCCGCCGACGACCTGCGGTGTGCCGATGATTGCGCAGTTCTTCAGCCGCAACTCGATCGGGTCCATGCCGATTTTGCGTGCAGCGAGATCGAGCGTGCTTTCCACCGCAAAAGCCGAGATCGGTGAACCCGGCGCGCGGTAGGCGACCGATTTCGGCCGGTTGCACACCACGTCGTAGCCGACCGTGCGCACATTCTCGAAGTTGTAGGGCGCAAAGCCGCAGATGCAGGCATTCATCACCGGCGAGCCCGGGAAGGCGCCGGCCTGATATTTGTAAATGCCCTCGGCGGCGACGACGCGGCCGTCTTTCTTGACGCCGATCCTGATCGTCATCGATGCGCCCGAGGTCGGGCCGCTGGCCTTGAACACTTCCTCGCGCGTCATCGTCATTTTCACCGGGTGGCCGCTCTTCTTCGACAGTGCCACCGCCAGCGGTTCGAGGTAGACCACGGTCTTGCCGCCGAAGCCGCCGCCGATTTCGGCGGCATGCACTCTGAGATCGCCGGTTTTGATGCCCAGCAGCTTGCAGGTGAAGGTGCGCATGACGAAGTGGCCCTGGCTCGACACCCACAGCTCACACTGGCCGTCGGCGTCGCTGCGCGCGAGACAGGCATGCGGTTCGATATAACCCTGATGCACCGGCTTGGTCGTGTAGCTCGCTTCGACGATTTCGTCGGCTGCGGCAAACCCGGCCTTGAGATCGCCCATGTTGTATTCGAGATACTTCGAGATGTTCGAGGGCTTCGCCGGCGGCGGATTGATGCCGCGGGTGATCATGTCTTCGAACAGCAGCGGCGCACCCGGTTGCATGGCCTCATCGACATCGATGACGTGCGGCAGCACTTCGTAATCGACCTTGATCAGCTTCAGCGCCTCGTCGGCGATTTTCTGGCTGGTCGCGGCCACGGCGGCCAGCGCATGGCCTTCATAGAGCACTTTCTCGCGCGCCATCACGTTGCGCGTCATGTGCCAGAAATTGACGGCGACGCGCTCGGGGCCCACGTATTCATGCTTCTGCTCCGGGAAATCGGCCGACGTCACGATGGCTTTGACGCCCGGCAGCTTTGCTGCCTTGCTGATGTCGATCTTGCGGATGCGCGCGTGCGCGTGCGGCGAACGCAATACCTTGCCCCACAGCATGCCCGGCAGGTTCCAGTCGGCGCCGTACTGGGCGAGGCCCGTGACTTTCGGCACGCCGTCCGGCCGTACCGGCCGTGTGCCGATCTGCTTGAGCTGTTTCTCGGGATAACGGGTCGGTTGGTCCATGGTCATTTCCTCCGCAGTTCCTGCGCGGCGTCGAGCACCGCTTCGACGATCTTCTGATAGCCCGTGCAGCGGCACAGGTTGCCGGCGAGCCAGTAGCGCACTTCAGATTCGCTCGGGTCCGGATTGCGTTTGAGCAGTGATTTCGCCGCAATCAGGAAGCCCGGTGTGCAAATGCCGCATTGCAGTGCCGCATGTTCGAGAAATTTCTGCTGCAGCACGTGCAGGTGATCGCCTTCGGCCATGCCCTCGATGGTTTCGATTTTTTTTCCGCGCGCCTCGACGCCCAGCATCAGGCAGGAACAGACCAGGCGTCCGTCGACGGTCACGCTGCAGGCGCCGCAATCGCCGCTGCCGCAGCCTTCTTTCGTGCCGGTCATGTAGAGTTCGTCGCGCAGCACATCGAGCAGGGTCTGCTGCGGCTCGCACAGATATTCGACGGCGTTGCCGTTGATGGTGGTTTCGACGTGCAGCTTCATGATTTTTTCCCTTGTGCGCGGTCGCGTGCGATGACGGCGGCGCGCCGCGCCATCACACCGGATACCTTGATGCGGAATTCCTTCGTGCCGCGTTTGTCGTCGATCGGCCGCGCGGCGGCGCTGGCGGCAGCGGCGAGTTTGTCGAGTGCGGCGTCATCGATGGTGCTGCCGATCAATGCCGCGGCCGCATCCGGGACGAGAAAGGCGCGCTCGGCGACAGCGCCGAGGCAGACGCGGGCGGCCGTGCAGACGCCCCTGGCGTTCAGCGTGAGATTGACGCCGGCGCCGACCACCGCAATGTCCATTTCAGTGCGCGGCGTGAAGCGCAGATAGGCATCGCCTGAACGCGCCGTGCGTTTGGCGAAAAACAGCGAGGCGAGAATCTCGCCTTTGCCGAGCGAAGTCTTGCCGGGCCCGGTGATGATGTCTTCGACCGGCACATCGCGTTTGCCCTTGGGGCCGACGATGCGTGCCACCGCGCCGGCAGCGATCAGTGCCGGCACGCTGTCGGCGGCCGGTGAGCCGTTGCAGAGGTTGCCGCCGACACTCGCGCGGCCCTTGACCTGGATCGAACCGATCAGTGCGACGGCTTCGGTGACGCCGGGCCAGGTCTTGGCGAATGACTTGTGCTCGACGACGGCCATGCAGGGGGTCGCCGCGCCGATGCGGAAGCCGCTTTTTTCGGTGACGATGTCGGTCATGCCGGCAATGCCTTTGACATCGACCAGCAATGCCGGCTCCAGGCGGCCGCTTTTCATCTGCACCAGCAGATCGGAGCCGCCGGCCAGCACTTTGCTCAAACCCTTGGCGCTTTTCAGCAGCGTGATTGCCGCCGCCAGCGTTTTGGGCGCTTCGTAACGCAAATCGCTCATTGTGAGTTCCTCGGTAGGGTGCCGCGCGCGTAATTTTTGGATGTCAGGCAATGCAGTCGTTGTCGCGTGCGGCGATCACGATCCAGAACGTCAGCTTAACATTCCCGACGCCCGCTTTGTTTGCCGTACATCAAGCCCGGCGCCGGCACCGGCATGGCCGGCGCTGGTTCCGACCCGGGGCAGCCTAGTTCGGCGTGGCGCCGGAACTCTGCACGACCCTGCGCCATTTGGTGATTTCGGATTTCATGTAGGCGCCGAATTCTTCCGGTGTGCCGGCTGCAGCTTCGATGCCCTGCTTGAACAGCAGGTCCTTTACGTCCGCCTGGTT
>CAZVDN010000032.1:3689-4501 GCA_964625665.1 uncultured Streptomyces sp.
TGAGCAGGGCAACCACTTCGCGGTTGAGTTTGGCGACGACTTCCTGCGGCGTTTTGGCGGGCGCCACCAGCCCGTACCAGTTGTTTGCTTCGAAGCCGGGCAGGCCCGCTTCGGCGATGGTCGGCAGCTCAGGCGCGAACACCGAACGTTTTGCAATGGTCACCGCCAAGCCGCGCACCTTGCCGGCCTGCATCTGCGGCACACCGACGACAGCGGTGGCGAAAATCAGTTGCAGGCGTCCCGCGATCAAATCAACCATCGACGGCGGCCCGCCCTTGTACGGCACGTGGATCATGCGGACGCCGGCCAGGGAACCGAAGAGCTCGCCGGACAAATGGCCGGCCGTGCCGATGCCGGAGGAGCCGTAAATGAGTTCGCCCGGCCGCGCCCTGGCCAGCGCGATCAGTTCTTTCACGCTTTTGACCGGCAGTGCGGGATGCACGACGAGGATGTTGGTCGAGTCAGCGGCACGCGACACTGGCGCGAAGTCGCGCAGCGGATCGACCGCGAGGTTCTTGTAGAGGCTGGGGTTGATGGCGAGCACGGCGATGGTGCCCATCAGCAGGGTGTAGCCGTCAGCCGGCGATTTGGCGACGAATTCGCTGCCGATATTGCCGCCGGCGCCCGGCCGGTTGTCGACGAAGAACTGCTGGCCGAGCTGTTCGGACAGTTTGGCGGCAACGACCCGCGCCGTGATGTCGACGCCGCCGCCGGTCACCGCGCCGACTACGACGCGCACCTGGCGCGACGGATAGTCGGCGGCGGTCGCAGTGAGCGCAAGACCTGCGGCAACGGCGGCGGCCAGACAGCGT
>CAZVDN010000032.1:4511-17567 GCA_964625665.1 uncultured Streptomyces sp.
GATCACGGTGCGCCCCTCCGTCGCATGTTCGGACACGCACTATAATGGTTTCATCCATGTTGTGCAGCGCGCACCGGCGACGAAGCCGCTCGGTCGCTGCAAATCGAGAGGGGAACAAGGTTTTGCGCATCCCGATTACAGCGCTGGCAGCAATTGTCGCGTGCGGCGCCTGCGTCGCGCCGGCGCAGGCCGGCGAGGCCGTGGCGCTCTATCCGACTAAGCCGGTGCGCATGGTCGTGCCGTTCACGCCGGGCGGCTCGAACGACATTGTGGCGCGGCTGCTCGGCCTCAAGCTCGCCGAACACTGGGGCCAGCAGGTCGTCATCGACAACCGGCCGGGCGCCGGCGGCGCGCTCGGTGCCGAACTGGTGGCGCGTGCGGCGCCCGACGGCTATACGCTGATCCTGACCAATCCCGGGCCGAGCGTGCACAACATTCTGCTGCGCAAGAAGCCGCTCTATCAGTTTACGGATTTCGCGCCGGTGATTTACGTCGGCTACGCGCCGGCGATTATCATCGCCAATCCGAAACTGCCGGCGCACAACATCCGCGAGCTGGTCGCCTACGCCAGGGCCAATCCGGGAAAGATCACCTGGGGCACGCCGGGCATCGGCAGCAATCCGCACATCGGCCTCGAAATGTTCAAGGCCGCGGCCAAAATCGAGGTTACCCACGTGCCCTACAAGGGCAGCGGGCCGGCGCTGGTGGATCTGGTGGCGGGGCAGATTGACGTCATGCAGTCCTCGGTGGCGACTACCGGTGATTATCTTAAAACCGGTCGCGTGCGCGTGCTCGGCGTGACGGCGGCCAAGCGGATTGCCCAGTTGCCCGAGGTGCAGACGCTGGCTGAGCAGGGCATCAACGGCGCCGATATCGTCATCTGGTACGGGCTGCTGACCGCGGCGCAGACGCCGCGCGCGGTGATCGATCAACGCGACCGCGAGATCAAACGCAGGCGGCGTTTGCCTGACGTGCGCCCGCGCTTCGAGGCGATGGGGGCAGAGATCGAGGGCGGCACGCCGGAGAAATTCGGCAGCTTCATCATGAGTGAGGCAGAAGCGCTGCAGCGCCTGATCAAATCCGGAGCCGTGTCACCCGAATAGTCGCGTTAGAATCGCACTTCAACAATCACTGATAACAATTCAAAGCGGAGAGAGTCATGAGCACAGCAGCCAAGCCGATGTCGCAGCCACGTGATTACAAAATGATCGTCGAAAAAGACGTGAAGATTCCGCTGCGCGACGGCGGCTTTCTTTACGGCGATATTTTCCGGCCGGACAGCGCTGACGAAAAATTCCCCGTCATCATGAACATCGGTCCCTACCAGAAGGACAAGGTCTGGGTGCCGCCGCCCACGCTCGAGGAAGAAGCCAACCCCTATATGAACTGGGAGACCGCCAACCCGCTGTGGTGGGTGCCGCGCGGTTACGCGCTGTTCCGCGTCGACACCCGCGGCTCGGGCAAATCGCCGGGGCAGTCGGAACCGAGTTCCTATCAGGAAGCCGTCGATTGCTACGACTGCATCGAGTGGGTGGCGAAGCTGCCGTGGAGTTCTGGCAACGTCGGCACCATGGGGGTGTCATATCACGCGGCCTTCCAGTGGAAGGTTGCCGGCCTGCAGCCGCCGGCGCTCAAGGCAATCATTCCGTGGGAAGGGCGCGCCGACCAGTATCGCGATCAGGCCTATCACGGCGGTATTTTCGCCATGGGCTTCATTGCCAGCTGGCACAACCGCAACACGGCATGGCATCTGCTCGGCAAGCCGCGCGCCTACAACCCTGATTCGTTCAATAACAACATGCTGTGGAATTACATGCGCAACGATCTCGACTCGGAATTCTGGCGCATGTGCAGCGCACGCTGGGACAAGGTCAAAGTGCCGTTTTACAGTTGCGGCAACTGGGGCGGTTTCGCCATGCACCTGCGCGGCAATACCGAAGCGTTCACGGAGGCCGCCTCCAAACACAAGAAGCTGCGCATCCACACCGGTTCGCATTACCACCCGTTCCATTCGGAAGAGGGCCGCATCGACCAGCTGCGTTTCATGGATTACTGGCTGAAGGGCATCGACACCGGCATCATGGATGAGCCGCCGGTCAAACTTGAAATCCGCACCGGCGGCGTGTTGAAACCCTCCGGCGCCTACCAGTTCCGTTTCGAAAACGAATGGCCGCTGGCGCGCACGCAGTGGACGAAGTTTTATCTCAACATCGAGCGCGACGCCTCCGACAAGAAAGATGCGATCGAGGGCAGCCTCGTCACCAAGCCGGTCAAGGCCGAGGGCAAGCTGACCTATCCGGGCGCGGCAGCCACACGCCCCGGCAAGGCACCGCGCGGCATTTCGTTCGTCACGCCGCCGATGGAACAGGACACCGAGGTCACCGGCCCGATTGTGCTGAAGCTGTGGGTGTCGAGCACCACCGAAGACATGGACATTTTTGCGACCATCCGCAATATCGATGCCGAGGGCAAGGACGTCTGCGAAATCGGCCAGCAGGAGGACGAAATCGCCTGCGTCACCAAGGGCTGGCTGCGCGCTTCGCACCGCAAGCTCGATAAAGAGAAGTCGACGCCATACCGGCCCTATCACGCGCATGATGAACATCAATGGCTGAAGGCGGGCGAGGTCGTCGAATGCGACGTCGAAATCTGGCCGACCTCGATGGTGTTCAGGAAAGGGCACAAGATCCGCCTCGACATCGGCCCGGTCGATGGTGTCGGCAGTCTTTACTTTTCGCATTTTCACGCCGACTACAACCAGGGTGCGCTCAACACGGTCTATTCGGGCGGCAAACGGGAATCGTACCTGCTGCTGCCGATCATTCCGCCGAAATGATGAGTGCGATGCAAAGGCGCCGCCGCGTTGTGATTTGCCACGCGGCGGCGTTTCTGCAAAACTGACAACCGCCTAATCACAAAAATACCCGCGGGATTCCCATGCACAGAACCTTCGCAGTCATGCGGCGGCTTTCCGCTGTATTCGCATTGGCCATGTTTGCTGTCCTGGGGAGCGGTGCGGCCGGTGCGGCCGAGGCTGAACTGGTGCGCGTCAATCTTTTTCCGACGGCCAAGCAATTACCGTTTCTGCTCGGCATCGAGCGCGGCATATTCGCGCGACGCGGCGTCCGGCTCGATCTGCAATACACCGAGAACTCGACCACGCAGCGCGCCGATCTTGCCAGCGGCAAGGTTGATATTGTGCATTCGGCGGTCGACAACGCGGTGGCGATGGTCGAGATGGCCGGCAACGACGTGGTCATCGTCATGGGCGGCGACAGCGGCTCGAATGAATTCATCGTGCAGCCGCACCTGAATTCGTTTGCCGATGTGCGCGGCAAGATCCTCGTGGTGGACGCGACCAATACGGCCTTCGCGCTGCAGGCGAAAAAAATCCTGCTCGGCCACGGGCTGCAGGACGGGCGGGACTACACCATCAAGGCGATCGGCCGCGGCGCCCAGCGCCTGCAGGCGATGATCGATGACAAGAACAATGCCGCCGCCATCATGAATCCGCCGTTTTCGGTCTTGGCCGTGCAAAGGGGCATGAAAAGCCTCGGCCGCACGGTCGACCTGCTCGGCCCCTACCAGTCGGCCGGCGTTTTCGTCATGCGGCAATGGGGGAAGACGCACGGCCCGCTGCTCGAGCGCTATCTGGCGTCCTATGTGGAATCGCTGCGCGCGGTGTTTGATCCGGCCAACC
The DNA here is from genome assembly GCA_964625665.1 of uncultured Streptomyces sp. Lineage (GTDB taxonomy): Bacteria > Pseudomonadota > Gammaproteobacteria > Burkholderiales > SG8-41 > PALSA-1004. The sequence continues at coordinate 8,212 of CAZVDN010000032.1, forward strand.
GCGCCGACTGCGAACGCCTGCTGCGGGCGCAGCTCAAGCTCTCGGCGGAAGAGGCGGCCGAAACCTATAAACTGCTGCTCGATCCGAAGATCGGTTATGTGCGCGATGCCAAACTCGATCCGGAAGGCTTCAAGGCGACCCTGGCGCTGCGCGCCGAAATCGAAAACAAGGGCGCGGCCGCGCCGCCGCCGGAAAAATATCTTGATCTGTCGTACTACCAGCGCGCGATCGAATCGCTCAAGCGCTGATTATTTTTGGCAAACACGCCCATGACGGGCGAATGAAAGAGGAGAAAAGATGATACGCAAGCTCAGAACCCAGCGCGACGACCAGCAATGGATGCTCGATCTCGCCCTCAACATGCGCGGCCGCGTGCAGAACTTCGAGCGCGACGACGCCGAAGTGCCGTCGGGCAAGCGCGCGCGCAACTACCGCATGCTGCCGAAAGTCTGGCGCGAAGCCGGCGAGAAACACGAAAAATTCGCCAAACGCGCGCACGCCATGGGTGCCAACGAAACCGCCTGCTACCACTATGACCATGCGATCGAGTCCTACCGCATGGCGCAGCACCCGATTTATTTCGACAACCATCCGGTGAAGAAATATCTCTACAAAAAGATGTCGGAGATGGTTGATCTGCGCAGCAAGGTCGCCAGCTATCCGATCGAGCGTGTGGAGATCCCGTTTGACGACGGCAAGACGATTTCCTGCCTGTTCCATCTCCTGCCGGACCGTCGCAAGGCGCCGGTGGTGATCTACGTGCCGGGCATGGACCAGACCAAGGAAGTGTTTCCGAAGGCCTTCCACAACATCGCGCTGTCGCGCGGTTTTCACGTCATTGCGATCGACGGCCCGGGGCAGGGCAATTCGAACATGCAGAAAATCCGTTCGGTCGGCGACAACTATGAGCGCGCCGGCGCTGCGGTGATCAGCTATCTGCAAAAGCGCAAGGAAGTCGACAAGAAAAAAATCGCCATCTACGGCATCAGCATGGGCAGCTACTGGGCACTGCGCCTGTCGAGCTACGACCACCGTGCCGCTGCGGTCGTGAGTTCGGTGGCCTGCTTCAATCCGAACAACACCATCTTCACGCAGTCGAGCCCGCGCTTCAAACAGATGTTCATGTACATGGCCGGTTACGAAGACGAGGCGAAATTCGACAAGGAGGTTGCGCAGGGCATGACGGTGCGCGGCTATCTAGACAAGGTGAAGTGCCCGACGCTGCTGGTGACCGGCGAGTTCGACCCGCTGTGCCCGCTCGAAGACGCTGTAGAGGCCTTCGGCGACCTGACGGTGCCGAAGGAAATGTGGGTCATCGAAAACCAGTACCACCCGCTGTGGGGCCTGCCCAACTTCGGCGGCCTCGATTGCCATGACTATGTGATGGACTGGCTGAAGGCGCTGTTCTCGGGCAAGCGCGCACTGAAGAAGGCCGGCCGCATTTCCTATATCAAGGAAAACGGCGACGGCCCGTGGGGCGATTGCGCGTGGACGCCGCCGATCAAGAAGGGCCAGGCCTACTTCTGATCAGCCGGGGCGGACAGACGCGCGGCGATCGTCAAGGTCGCCGCGCGTTGCATTTTGCACAACGGAGGAGAGCTGCATGCGCACCGAACTCATCACCATCAAAACGCCGACCATCCCGATCGACGGCGCCTGGCACACGCCGGACAGCGGCACGCCGCGTGCTGCGGCATTGCTGTTCCATGGCAACACCATGAATTTCTATACCGGCATGGCGCGCTTTCTGCCGCCGGTCCTGACCAAGCTCGGCATTGCCTGTCTGGCGTTCAACCGCCGCGGTCATGATGTCATCACCACGCGCAACAGCCGCGCGGCCGAGGGCGGGGCGTTTCAAACGACTGCCGAGGCGCTTGAAGACAACCGGCTTGCCGCGCAGTGGCTGGCGGCAAAAGGATTCCCGGCGCCTGTGGTGATCGGTCACAGCAATGGCGGCATGCTCGGCACGCAGCACGTCGTCGATCATCCGCAGACCCCGGCAATGGTGCTTCTTTCGGCAGGGCGCGGCGGCCCGACCTCGATGCAGGCGAGCGGTGATCGCGACCGTGTCGGTCCCGGCGAGCAATTTCCGGAAATCCTCGCGCAGGCGCAGGCGGCCGTGAAGGCCGGGCGTCCGAAGCAGCTGCTTTTCATGCCCGGCTGGTGGTGGGTGATCAGTGCGGAAAGTTTCATCGATCGCGCCGAAACCGTGCCGCCGACCGTGGAGCTCGCGCCGAAAATCAAATGCCCGGTGCTGTGCATCCGCGGCGACCAGGAACCGAAGGACCGTTATCCGGCCGAGGAATACGCCGCAGCGGCAGGCGGGCCGTGCAAGGTCGAGATCGTGCCGAACTGCGACCACTTCTATAACGGTTGCGAAGACATCGTTGCCGATCATGTGGCGACCTGGCTCAAGGGAACGCTGAAGCTGCAGGGCTGATTGATTGCGGCGCCGGTATTCATTGCTGGAACACGGGAGGAGACCTATGTTTCGCTTCAGTCTGTTTGCAGGTTTGATGATGGCCGGTTGTGCGCTGGCGGCGCAGCCGGCGGCCGATTATCCGCAGCGTCCGGTGCGGGTGATCGTGCCCTATGCGCCGGGCGGCGCCACCGACATTGTGGCGCGCATTCTCGCGCCGAAGCTGTCGGAGCGCTTGAAACAGCAGTTTGTAGTCGACAATCGCGCCGGCGCGGCCGGCAATATCGCTGTCGAACTGGTGGCGACGGCACAGCCTGACGGCCACACGATCCTGGTCGGCAATATTTCAACCAACTCGATCAATCCGCTGCTTTTTGCCTCGAAACTCAAAGTCGATGCGATGCGCGATCTGGCGGGCGTGACGCTGCTGGCGTCGATTCCGAATGCCATAGTCGGCGGGCCGAAAGTACCGGGCATGACGCTGAAGGAGGCGATTGCCTATATCAAGGAGCGGCCCGGCCAGTTCAACTTCCAGGCGCCGCTCGGTTCGTATTCACATCTCGACATGCTGGCGCTGACCGCTGCAGCCGGGCTCAAGATGACGCACCTGCCGTCGCGGGGTGCCGGTGAAACCCTGCCGGCCCTGATGCGCGGCGAAGTGCTGATCACAAATGCCAACGTGGCCTCGATGATCGGCCCGATCCGTGCCGGCCAGGTCAAGGCGCTGGCAGTTACCTCGGCACAGCGCATCGCCGATCTGCCTGAAGTGCCGACGCTGACCGAGGCGGGTTTCCCGGGCATCGGCAGTCTCAACTGGAACGGCATTTTCGTGCCGGCGAAAACCCCGAAGGCGATTATCGAAAAACTACATGCCGCCATCCTCGCGGAAATGAAAAATCCCGAGATGCAGGATTACCTGAGCAAACGGTTGATTCCCGTCACGCTGAATGCCACGCCGGCGGAGTTCGATGCCTATGTGCGCGCGGAATCGCAGCGCTGGATGAAGATCATCAAGGACAACAGCGTCAAAATCGACTGATGCCGCGCGCGGCGTCACACCACAGGAGCGGAGACCCAGCAATGAATGCCAAACGCGGCCGGCTGTCGCAGCCGAAACACAAAGTCATCATCGAAAAAGACGTGCGCATTCCGATGCGCGACGGCACGACGCTGCTTGCCGACATCTTCCGGCCGAAGTCGCCGGGCAAGTATCCGGCCATCGTCAATATCAGCTGTTACCAGAAAGACAAGGTGTGGGTGCCGCCGGCGGACCTTGAGGAAAAGGCCAATCCCTACATGACGTGGGAAACGGTCAATCCATTGTGGTGGGTGCCGCGCGGTTACATCTGCGTGCGCGTCGATACGCGGGGTTCCGGCAAATCACCGGGTCTTTCGGATCCCGGCGGTTATCAGGAAACGCTCGACTATTACGATGCGATTGAATGGGCGGCCAGACAGAAATGGTGCAGCGGCAAGACCGGCGCGGCGGGCATTTCGTACCACGCCACCCAGCAGTGGCGCGTGGCGACGCTGCAGCCGCCGTCGCTGAAAGCGATCATTCCCTGGGAAGGTTATGCCGATACCTATCGTGACGCGGTCTATCACGGCGGTATTTTTCAGCTCTATTACCTCTCGACCTGGTATGCGACGCAGATGGCGCACCATCTGCTCGGCGACCCGCAGGGTTACAACCCGGATGCCTTCCGCAATGAACGTCTCTACAACTACATGCGCAACAGCCTCGACACCGGCTGGTGGGACGACCGCGGCGCATCGGCGCACTGGGACAAGATCAAGGTGCCGCTCTACAGCGCCGGCAACTGGAGCGGCGCCAACCTGCATTTGCGCGGCAACACCGAGGGCTACATCAATGCGGCCTCAAAGCACAAAAAGCTGCGCATCCACACCGGCACGCATTACCACGCGTTCTACACCGAAGACGGACGGCGCGACCAGTTGCGCTGGTTTGATTACTGGCTGAAGGGCATCGATACCGGCATCATGCAGGAGCCACCGGTCAAGCTGCTGATCCGCACCGGCGGCAAAGGCATGAACGATTACAGGTTCCGCTTCGAGAACGAATGGCCGCTCAAACGCACACGCTGGACAAAACTGTTTTTGAACGCCGACAAGACGAAGCCGGTGCCGGGTGACAAGGGCGTTGAAGGCCGCTTGCTGAAAACCGCGCCGCCGAAAGCCGCCAAAGTCAGCTACTCGGCCACCGGTGTGTCGCATGCCGGTGTCGCGTCGGCGTCTTCAACCATGCTGCAGGCCGGCAGCATGCATCGCATTGGCGTGACTTTCGAGACCGCGCCGTTTGCCAAAGCCACTGAAATCACCGGGCCGGTCAAGCTTGTGCTGTGGGTGTCGAGCAACGTCAAGGACATGGACATGTTCATCACGGTGCGCAATATCGACGCAGATGGCAACGATGTCTGGGAAGTCGGCCAGCAGGGGCAGAAGGTGCCGGTGGCAAAGGGCTGGTTGCGCGCTTCTCACCGCAAGCTCGATCCGAAACGCTCGCTGCCCTACCGGCCGTTTCACGCGCATAACGAACGCTGGTGGCTCAAGCCCGGCGAGCCGGTCGAATGTGAAATCGAAATCTGGCCGATGTGCATGGTGTTCGGCAAGGGGCACCGCCTGCGGCTCGACGTGCAGCCGCGCGACGGCGTCGGCAGCGCGCCCTATACGCATTACCCGGCGGCCTACAATACGGGCGGCACGAATACGATCCATACCGGCGGTAAAATGGCGTCCTACCTGCTGCTGCCGCTGATTCCGCCGAAAAAGGAAGCCGGCGGCACCGCCAGACGCGCGCCGCGCAGACCCGCGAAAAAGTAACGCGGCCGACTGATTACCGAGGAGAAGCAAACATGCTGAACGTGGCAATTCATGGAATGGGCAACTGGGGCCGCAGGCTGATTGATTCCTGCGCCGGCAGTTCGAAGATCAAATTCGTCTGTGGCATCACGCGCAACCCGGACACTCACAAGGACTACGCGGCGAAAAACGGCATGAAGCTGGTCACTTCTTATGAGGCGGTGCTTGCCGACAAGAGCATCGACGCGGTGGTGCTGGCGACGCCGCATTCCCATCATGAAGCGCAGGTCGTTGCGGCCGCCAAGGCCGGCAAGCCCGTTTACGTCGAGAAGCCGCTGGCGCTGACGCAGGCGTCGGCGCAACGGGCGGTGGATGCCGCCAAAGCGGCGGGCGTCACCATGGGGCTCGGTTTCAACCGCCGTTATGCGCCGAGCTTTCTCGAAATGATGAAGCGCATCAAGGCCGGAGAGATTGGCGACGTGCTGCACGTCGAGGGCCATCACGCGGGGCCGACCGGCTTCAAGCTCAAGGGCGGCAGCTGGCGCGCGACGCGCGCCGAGGCACCGGCCGGCGGCATGACGGCGCGCGGCATCCATACGCTCGATTCGATGCTGCAGGCAGCCGGCGGTCTGGTGACTTCGCTCTACGCCTACAGCGACAAGCGCAAAATGGCCGCTGACATCGATATGGACGACAACACCTCGATGATGCTGAAGTTTTCCAACGGCGTGACCGGCTACCTCGGCGTCTGTTTCGTTACCGGCGAGCTTTATCGCGTGCACGTCTTCGGCAGCAACGGCTGGCTCGAAATGCGCGGCGACACCGAACTGGTTTCGTGCACCCTTGACGGCAAGCCGCAGCGCCATACCTTCGATGCGGCGGACAAGGAGCGCGCGGTGCTCGAGGCTTTTGCCGATGCGGTGGCTGCGAAGAAGCCGTTCATGGTGCCGCCCGAAGAGGCGGTCAACGGCATCGCCGTGCTGGAGTCGATCGAGAAGTCGGCGAAAAGCGGACAGCCGATCACCATCAAAATCTGAACACTGACTCGAAGGGCATTCGTCACATGGCGGCAATTTATTCAGGCGTGGTCGGCGCGCCCGTTACACCGTTCAAATCGAACGGCGAGGTCGATTACGAGACATTCGCGAAACAGATCAATTTCCTGATCGAAAACGGTGTGCGTCTGATTGCCCACCCGATGCACATCGGCGAATCGGTCAACCTGACGGAAGCGGAGCGCAAGGAACTGGCCAAAGTGCTGGCCAGTGCGGCGGGTCGCCGCGTGCCGACCTTCGTGCATGTCTCGCACGCCGGCACCGATCTGTCGATCGCGCTTGCCGAGCATGCCACCAAGGTCGGCAATACCGGCGTGGTGATGATGGCGCCTTACCACTGGCGCTCCGGCCCGCGTGCGCTTATCGAGCATTTCACGGCGGTCGCGGATGCGGCCGGCGGCGAACTGATCGTCTATAACAATCCGATGGCGGTGAACATCGACCTCGGTGTCGAGGTGCTGGAAAAACTGATCGACCGCATCCCGGGCTTCGTTGCGATCAAGGACGCCACGTTCAATATGGAAGTGTTTACCGATACCTGCGAACTGGTGGCGCGCAAGGGCAAACCGATTGCCGTTTACACCGGCATTGAATATCTGCTGACCTCGATGCCGGTCGGCGGACGCGGTTGTTTTTCGGCATGCAGCGAAATCGCGCCGCAGCTGACGCAACAGCTCTACCAGGCCTGCGCGACCGGCGCCTTCGCCAAGGCGCAGCCGCTGCAGTTCAAGGTGCGCCGCCTTTTGAAAGTGGCGATGCACAATTATCCGGCCACCATCAAATACGCGATGGAACTGCTCGACCGCCCGGTCGGCCTGACGCGGCGGCCGATCATGCCCCTGAGTGCCGACGAGAAGAAATGGGTCAAGTCGGAACTGACAGCGATGGACATTTTCGACACCGAACCGCTGGGCTGGGAAGTCAAGCGCAAGCCCGCGAAAAAGCCCGCGTAAACCCGCGGCAGAGGCGGGCGCGCCGCCAGCGTTGCGGCGCCGGTTGGCTGCGCTTCGCCTTTGGCGTTGCAATCGGCAGCTGTCAATTTCCTTTACGCGCGATCAATCCGTGAAAATACTGCGCGGAATGCTGCACGATGCAGCGAACCGCGTTACAGTAGAGCCACGCTTTGGTCTTGGAGGAGAACAAAATGCGTTTCATGTCAGCCGTGGCGGCAATTGCCGCGGCCTGTGCGCCCGTCTCAGCTTTTGCGCAGGCCGACAACTATCCCAACAAACCGGTGCGGGTGGTCATCCCGTTCAGTGCCGGCACCCCGATCGAATTGCCGGCACGCGCAGTCACCCAGCGCATGATGGAAACCTTCGGCCAGTCGTTCGTCTTCGACTATCGCACGGGTGCCAGCGGCATTATCGGCACCGAGGCCGTCGCGCGTGCGCCGAAAGACGGATACACGATGCTGATGACCAATTGTTCGCATACGGCCAACCCGGCGTATTTCAAGAAGCTGCCGTTCGATTCGATCAACGATTTTCAGCCGGTGTCGCAGATCAACGTCACCTACGGCAATCTGCTGGTGATCCACCCCTCGGTGCCGGCCAGAAGCGTGGCCGAATTCATCGCGCTGGTGAAGAAGCGCCCGGGCGAGTTGCATTACGCATCGGCCGGTGTCGGCAGTCCGCCGCATGTCAGTGCCGCGCTTTTTGCAGCGATGGCGGGGATCAACCTGATTCATGTGCCCTATAAAGGCACGGCGGTGGCCTTTAACGACGTGCTCGGCGGTCATGTCGAAGCGATGGTGGCGAGCCCGACCACGGCAGTGCCTTACATCTATGCCGGTCGCCTGCGCGCGCTCGGTATCGGCGGCCCGCGCCGGCAACCGCAGGTGCCCGATGTGCCCACCTTCCACGAGGCCGGACTTACGGGGTTCGACCTGACCTGTTATCACGGCATCTGGTTTCCGGCCGGCGTGCCGCAGCCGATCGTGCGCAAGGTCTACGGCGAGGTTGCCAAGGCGGTCGCCACGGCGGAAGTGAAGAAGATGCTCGCCGACGGCGGTCTGGTACCGGTCGGCAGCACGCCGGAGGAATTTGCGGATTTTCTGAAGAAGGATGTCGTCAAGCAGGCCGACATCATCAGGAAGATCGGGCTCGAACCGCAGTAAGTCTCGCGATCAGGCTTCCGCGGGAAGGTGGTCGAAAAAATCAACGATGCCGGTTTCGAGCGAGTACTCGGCGCCGACCACCAGCAGGCCGTTCTTCTCGATAAGTTTTTCCAGCAGTTCGGAGCCGTGGCGCAGATGGTTGACTGAGGCGCGGATGTTGGCGCGAACCGCGTGTTTGACCAGCGCTTCAGGGGTGAGGCCGAGTTCCTTGTCCATCAGGGGTTCCACCGAAGGCCGCACGCGATCCACAATCGATCGCAGGTTCGGCGACTGGTCGGCAGTGGGGCGGCCGAGTTCTTCGACTGTGGCGAGGATCGCATTGCAGCGCGAATGGCCGAGCACGACGACGAGCCGGATGCCTGAGCGCTCGGCGGCGAATTCCACGCTGCCGACCTGCGAGGGCGCAACGATATTGCCGGCGACGCGCACGATGAACAGATCGCCGAGCCCCTGATCGAAGACGAGTTCGGCGGGCACACGCGAATCGGAACAGCCGAGAATGATGGCAAACGGCTCCTGGCCGGCAACCAGATCGCCGCGTTTGGTCTGGCTCATCATGGCTTCGAGGCTGCGCACGCCCGACGCAAAGCGGGCATTGCCTTCGCGCAGGCGCTGGAGGGCTTCAGTGGCGGGAATCATGTGCCGATTTTAGCCGACTACCTGGCGCGCAGGATGAAGGCCGGGCTGTCCGAATCAAAAATCCACGGGCGACCGTCGGGGGCGACGCCGACGTAATTGGCTGTCCGGTTGACCTGGTCCCAGGTCAAATTGTTGGGATTCCACTTGGCGGGGTAGTAGGTGCCACTGATGTCTGTGGTGATGTAGACGGTGCCGTCCTGTCCGCCGGCAATGTCAATGGCGACGACGGCGCGGTTCTTCGGGCGCTGTGCGGCGACGCCATTGACGATCTGACGCACCACGTTCGAATTGTCGAGCACCCAGACAT
>CAZVDN010000033.1:0-5310 GCA_964625665.1 uncultured Streptomyces sp.
GGCCGGCAGGCGCACGCTCGATTTTGCGTCGAGCAATTCGAGCACCTTTTGAATTTGCATGGGGTCACCGCGACCGGGGAACGGTTGCGCGAGTTCCCAGCCGCGGTCGCCGCGCGTGAACAGCAGCGGTGTTGATCCGCCGATGACGACCTCGAGCGATTTGACCTCGGAGGCCTTGAGCGTTGAAAGGGCGAATGCGGCTGTGCCTGCCGACGGTTTGAACCACGCCACGAGGCCGAGCAACAGGATTGCCGCCAGCAGCGCGGCGTTGATCAGCAGGCTCTTTTTCATCCCTTGCGGCGGCGCCACCAGATCAGCGTGCCGATGCCTGCAAATGCCAGCGGCAGGAAAATGAAATAGCCGAACAGCAGGAAGTATTGCGAGGTGCGACCGAGGTCGAGGCCGCTGTCGACCGTTGCGCGCGGCTGCAGCGTGATCATCGAGTCATCGCCGGCGAGCCAGTTGATCATGTTCATGCCGAGGTCGAGATTTCCGCCGTTGCCGAGAAACTGGTTGGCGAGAAAGCTGCCGTTGCCGACCACGACCACGCGCTGCGGGCGGTCGTTGACGGCGCGTTCGAGCGCAAGCGCGATGGTCACCGGGCCGGCGATGTCGCGGCCCTTGTCGAAGCCGATCTTGTCGTCGAGTTTGCCCATTTCGACCCAGCCGCGCGGCGCGACATCGATCAGCCGTGTGACGCGCCAGTCGCGCCCTTCGTTGGCGCCGATCTGTCGCGCGAACGGGAACACCGTGTTGAGCGTGAAATTGTCGGTGATCGCATGGCGGCCGTAAGCGGCGCCGATGGAAACCGCCGGCGACGCATTGAGGCGCGCGGCATCCGGATCGACCACGGTGCCGGGCCCGAGCACGAGGCCGAGTTGTTCGGCAACCGGCTGCAGTCCGCGCAGCGGCTCCTGGTCGATCAGCCACAGCAGATTGCCGCCGTTGCCGATGAACTGCTTGATCTTCTGGATCTCGGCCGGTTGCAGATCGACCTGGGGTGTGGCGATCAACAGCACGTTCGCATTGGCCGGGACTTCGGGCGCAATGGCCAGATTCAGGCTGTTGGTCTGGAAGCCCTTGGCGTTGAGCTGTTTGCCGAATTCGCCGAGGTCGTGGTTGGCCGCCCCCGTCAGGCGCCGTTCGCCGTGGCCGTCGAGCGACATGACCAGGCGCTCACCGGCGCGCATCAGGCGCATCAGCGTGTTGATGAACGATTGTTCGTTGTAACTGGTGAGGTGTTCTTTTTTCGCGCCGTATTCGACGATGGCCTCGCCCGGCATGCGGATGCCGGCGGCCTGCGCGAGCTTGGGTTCTTCGCGCGGGTCGATGAAGTCGACGCTGATGTCGGCGCGCGCACGCTGGTAGGGCACGAAAAAGTCGCGCAGCTGTTTGCGCAGATCGCCGCGCACGTCCTGTTTGGTTGCGTAGACCGTGATTTTCACCGGCCCGGCCAGCTTGCTGAGCACGTCGCGCGCCTGCTGCGACAGCGTGTTGCGCCCGTTCTGCGTGATGTCCTGCATTACGCGGTATTCCTGCGCGAAATAGGCGAGCAGGGCGGCGAAGGCGACCAGCAGCACGAGGAAGAGCCCGTTTTGCACGAGCATTTGCAGGCGTTGTCTGTTAATCGCTGGCATTGCGGCTCAACCCAGCCGCGCCGCGTCGAGGCGGCGCACCGACAGAATCAGAAACACGGCCGTCATCAGCAGCATGCAGGCGATGCTGTAGCTGTCGAGCGTGCCTTTGGCGAAGGATTCAAAATTTTTCAGCGGCGAGAGCACTTGGGCAAGCGCGGCCGGCACCGTCCAGCCGCGTTCGCGCAGGCCGTCGCCGGCGGCCTCGCCGGTCAGCAACATGCCGAGCAGCAGGCTGAACGCGATGATGGCCGCGGAAATCGGCTGGGCGGTCAGGCAGGACGCATACAGGGCCACGGCGGCAAAACTGGCCGCAAGCATCGCCACGCCCAGGATCACGCTGACGAGCAGGCCGAAATCGAGGCGGCCGCCGGCCAGCAGCGCCAGCGGCATCAAAGTGGTGATGCCGACGATGAGGAGCAGAAACACCATCAGGCCGGTGAATTTGCCGAGCACGATTTCCGTCATCGACAGCGGCGCGGAAAGCAGCAGCACCATGGTCTGATTGCGGCGTTCTTCGGCGATCAGCCGCATTGCCAGCAGCGGCACGGCGAACAGCATGATGACTGCACAGGTCGCGTAGACCGGCACCACAACGAGTTCGGTCACGCCGGGCGGATTCGGCGATTGCATCAGCTGCGCCTGGATCTGCATGAAGTCGTCGAGGCGTTTCAGGAAGCCGAACGACAGGATCAGCTGCAGCAGGGTCAGCACGATCCAGGCCAGCGGCGAGGCGAAGATCGCCTTGAGTTCCTTGCCTGCGATGGTGAAGATCATGCGGAGGCCTCGTCTTTTTTCGTCAGCTGCACAAACACTTCCTCGACGCTGGTTTGGGCCGGCACCAGCTGGAACAGGCCCCAGGATTTTTCGACCGCGCGGCGCACCAGCGCGTCGGTGGGGTCGGTCTGGTCGGAAAAGCTGATGCGGAATATCTGCGTGCTTTCGGCATCGACGCCGGCCACGCCCGGAATCGCTTGCAGTTCGCCGATGGCCGGCGGATTGCGCAGCCCGACGTGCACGATGCGGCCGCCGTGGAATTTCTTCAGGCCGTCGATGGTGTCGCCGAAGACCGTTTTGCCGTGGTGCAGGATCAGCACGCGGTCGCACACGCTTTCGACTTCCGGCAGGATGTGCGTTGAGAGAATCACGCTGCGCTCGCGGCCGAGTTCGCGGATCAGCTTGCGGATTTCACGGATCTGGTTGGGGTCGAGGCCGACCGTCGGCTCGTCAAGGATCACGATGTCCGGCTTGTGCACGATGGCTTGGGCAATGCCGACGCGCTGCTGATAACCCTTGGACAAGGTGCCGACGAGTTTTTTGGCCACATCGGTCAGTCCGCAGCCGGCCATCGCGGCATCGACTGCCGCATTGCGTTCGCTCTTGGGCACGCGGTGCAGGCGCGCGGCGAGATCGACGTACTCGCGCACTGTCAGTTCGCGGTAGAGCGGGGGCGTTTCAGGCAGATAGCCGATGTGCGCTTTGGCGGCGACGGGCGCTTCGCCCAGATCAATGCCACAGATATGGATCGAACCGGCCGTCGGCGCGAGATTGCCGGTGAGCATCTGCATCGTGGTGGTTTTGCCCGCGCCGTTGGGGCCGAGAAAACCGAGAATTTCCCCGCGTCTGAGTTCCAGCGTAACGCCGTCGACCGCGGTATGCGCGCCGAAACGGCGTAAAAGCCCTTGGGCAGAAACGGTAATCGCAGTGTCGTTTGCAGTCATGCGGTTTGCAGAAGCGCGGCGGGGCGCGGTTACTCGCTTGTGGCGGGCGTCAAATATACCTAATATGCGATGGTTTATGAAGAACTTGCTGCCTTTAATTCATTCCAACTCGCACTGCATTCTTTGCCGGTCCCATAAATGAACCTTTTCCGTCTTCTTTCGCTGACTTTCACGCTCGTTTTGGGCGCCTGCGCACAGCAGGCCGTGCAGCCGGGCGACGCGGCCGCGAAACCGGCCGCCGTCAAACCGCGCGTGGTGACGTTGCCGCAGGCCGCGGCGCCAACATTGCCGAAGATGGAGTTGAGCCAGTCCATCCTGTTTCGCCTGTTGCTCGCCGACATTGCCCTGCAGCGCGGCCAGTTGAATGTGGCGGTGCAGGCCTTCCTCGAACTGGCCCGCGAAACGCGCGATCCGCGCATTGCCCAGCGTGCAACCGAGGCCGCATGGAATGCGCGCTTCATCGGCGCGGCCATCGAAGCGGCCGGCATCTGGCTAGCGGCCGACGCGCAATCGCAACAGGCGCGTCAGGTATTGGCGGCGCTGCTGATCAACCAGTCGCGGCTGGCGGATGCGCAACCGCATCTCGAAAAATCGCTCGCCGCGGACAAGGAAAACATCGGGCCGAGCTTCATGCAACTCAATGCGTTGCTGGCGCGACATCCCGACAAGGCAGCGGTACTGCAACTGGTGCAGAACCTCGCCAAACCGTATCCAACGCTGCCGGAAGCGCATTTCAGCATCGCCCAGGCAGCTCTTGCGGCTGGACAGCCGGTGCTGGCGCAGACCGAGGTACGCGAAGCGCTTCGCCTGCGGCCCGATTGGGAGCAGGCCGCGCTGTTAATGGGCGGGTTGTTGCAGCAACGCAATGCCAATGGCGAAGCGGCAGCGTATTTTCAGGATTTCCTGAAACGGTATCCGCGGGCGATGGATGTACGCCTCAATTTCGCGCGCGCCCTGGTCGGCGAAAAGAAATATCCCGAGGCGCGCGCCGAGTTCCAGACCCTGCTCAAGGAGTTTCCGGACAACGCGGACGTTTCACTGGCAGTAGGCTTGTTGTCGCTGCAGCTCGGCGATTTCGATCTCGCGGAAACGCAGCTGCTGCGCGCCCTTGAAAACAATTACAAGGACCCGGATGCGGTGCGTTTTTATCTCGGCCAGGCGAGCGAGGAGCGCAAACGGTTTGATGACGCGCTGAAATGGTACGCGGGCGTCAGCGGCGGAGAACAGTTCATTGCCGCGCGTGCGCGCTACGCGAACGTGCTGGTGAAGCAGGGGCGCGTGGCCGAGGCCCGTGAATATCTGCAGGGCGCCGGCCGCAATGCCGCCGAGCGCCTGCAATTCATCCAGATCGAAGCGCAGCTCCTGCGCGAGGCCAATGACTTCAAGGGCGCGTTCGATGTGCTCGCGCGCGCGGTTGCCGCCAATCCGAATTCCGCCGAACTGCTTTATGACTATGCGATGGTCGCCGAAAAAGTCGAGCGTTTCGACGTGCTCGAAACGAGCCTGCGCAAGGTCATCCAGCTCAAGCCCGATCATGCGCATGCGCACAATGCGCTCGGTTACACGTTTGCCGACCGCAATGTGCGTCTGCCCGAGGCTTATGCGCTGATCGAGCAGGCGCTGAAGCTGGCGCCGGAAGATCCGTTCATCCTCGACAGCATGGGCTGGGTGCTCTATCGCATGGGGCAGAACGATGCGGCGATCACCTTTCTGAAACGCGCTTACGAAATCCGCGCCGATGCGGAAATTTCCGCGCATTACGGTGAAGTGCTGTGGGTCGCAGGCCGCCAGGACGAGGCGCGCAAGGTGTGGAGCGGTGCGTTGAAGCAGAGCCCCGCCAACGAACTGCTGCTGGCCACCATCAAAAAATTCTCGCCCTGATTCCGGCGCGCGCCGGTCTTCGCCATGTTCCTGATCCCACGCTGCGGCGCGTTACTGTTCGCGGTGCTGCTCTG
>CAZVDN010000033.1:5320-5950 GCA_964625665.1 uncultured Streptomyces sp.
AATCCGCTCGCGCCGGTGCCGCCCAACGAGGCGGCCTTCGAGCTGGCAGGTCGCGTTGCCGTGCGCTATCAGGAGCGCGCATTCTCCAGCGCGCTGCGCTGGAAGCAGAATGCCGCCGGCGACGAACTGTGGCTGAATACGCCGCTCGGGCAGACCGTGGCCTATCTGCAGGACGGTCGCGACGGCGCGACACTGACTACGGCCGATCAGAAACAATATCGTGCGCAATCGATTGAATCGCTCACGCAGAGCGCTTTCGGCTGGCGCTTTCCGCTCGCCGGCCTGCGCTACTGGGTGCTCGGCCAGGCTGCGCCGGGCATCGCTTCCGCCGGGATCGTGCGCGATGCGGCAAAGCGCCTGACTGCGGTGGTGCAGGCCGACTGGCAGGTAGCCATCGAATACGCCGATGCCGCAGCTGACCGTCCGGCGCGGCTCGACATCAACAGCGGCGACGCGCACATCCGGTTCGTCATCGACAGCCTCGAGCGGGGGAAACCGTAATGGCGGAAAACCGCTACCCGGCGCCCGCCAAACTGAACCTGTCGCTGCTGGTGACCGGGCGGCGCAGCGACGGTTATCACCTGTTGCAGACGGTTTTTCGCCTGATCGATTTTGGTGACTAACTGGAAA
>CAZVDN010000033.1:5960-10584 GCA_964625665.1 uncultured Streptomyces sp.
GCGTGACGACGGCCGCATCGTGCGTGCGCGCGAGCTGCCCGGCGTGGCTGTTGACGATGATCTGACCGTGCGCGCGGCGCGCCTGCTGCAGCAGGCTTCGGGCACCTCGCGCGGGGCGACGATCGCCCTCGACAAGCGCCTGCCGCTCGGCGGCGGCCTTGGCGGCGGCAGTTCGGATGCCGCCACCGTGCTGCTGGCGCTCAACCGCCTCTGGCAGCTCGATTGGCCGCGTGAGCGTTTACAAACCCTGGCGCTGGCGCTGGGCGCGGATGTGCCGGTCTTCATCTTCGGCCAATCGGCGCTGGCCACCGGGGTGGGCGAGCAATTGACCCCGCTCGAATTGCCCCCGGCATGGTATCTTCTGCTCGTTCCGCCGGTCAGCGTAGGCACCGCCCGGATATTCCAAGATCCGGATTTGATTAGAAATTCGATTCCGCTTACAATACCGCCCTTTTCGTTTGCGGCTGGCCGCAACGACCTCGAAGCCGTGGTCTGCAGGCTGTATCCCGACGTCGCCGGGCATCTGGCGTGGTTGGGCCGGCATGCAGTGGCCAGAATGACGGGTTCGGGGGCGTGCGTGTTTGCGGAATTCGGCAGTGAAGCCGAGGCGCGCGAAGTGGCGGGCCGTCTGCCGCCAACGATGCGCGGCATTGTCGCGCGAGGCCTTGACCGGCATCCCATGTGGGCCATGGGTGAGATCGGGGTGTAACAGGATTTACCGCCGCCGGCGCGTGTGCGCCGCGACAGAGTTTTCGCGTTGGGGAGTCGCCAAGTGGTAAGGCACCGGATTTTGATTCCGGCATTCGTAGGTTCGATCCCTACCTCCCCAGCCATTTTTTCAATCCGCAGATTGCTTTCGGAAGGGTGACTGTGCCGTACGATCGCTTGATGGTGTTTACCGGTAACGCGACGCCGAAACTCGCCGCGGAGGTGGTGCAGCACCTGAACATCAGTCTCGGCAAGGCCAAGGTCGGCCGTTTCAGCGACGGCGAGGTCATGGTCGAAGTGCTGGAGAACGTGCGCGGCAAGGACGTCTTCGTCCTGCAGTCGATCTGCACGCCGCCGAACGACAATCTGATGGAAGTGCTCGTGCTGGTCGATGCACTCAAGCGCGCCTCCGCGGCGCGCGTCACCGCGGCGATCCCCTACATGGGCTACGCGCGACAGGATCGACGGCCGAGCTCGGCGCGCGTGCCGATCACAGCGAAAGTCGTCGCCAACATGCTGGATTCCGTCGGTGTCGACCGTGTGTTGACGATGGACCTGCACTCGGAACAGATCCAGGGCTTCTTCGACATTCCGGTCGACAACATTTATTCCGGCCCGATCCTGCTCGGCGATGTCTGGAAGCAGAATTACAAGAACCTCGTGGTGGTGTCGCCCGACGTCGGCGGCGTGGTGCGCGCGCGTGCGCTGGCCAAGCGCCTCGAGGCCGATCTGGCGATCATCGACAAGCGCCGCCCGCGCCCGAACGTCGCCACTGTCATGAACATCATCGGTGAAATCGAGGGGCGCACCTGCGTCATCATCGACGACCTCGTGGACACCGCCAACACGCTGTGCGAAGCCGCGCGCGCGTTGAAGGAACGCGGTGCCGCCAAGGTGCTGGCCTATTGCACGCACCCGGTGCTGTCGGGCAAGGCGGTCGAGCGCATCGCCAATTCGGCGCTTGATGAAATCGTCGTCACCGACACCATTCCGCTGAGCGCGGAAGCGGCGAAATGCCCGCGCATCCGCGTCATTTCCATTTCAGGACTGCTGGCGGAAACCATGTTGCGCATCAGCAACGAGGATTCGGTCAGTTCGTTGTTTGTAGAGTAGTTGCAGTGAGCGCGGTGCTGTGCGGAACATCGCAGGCGCCGCATTTTGAAACCGGAACGGCTGGTCGCGGCCGATCCGACATGTGGGGACTTAAATGAAAATCGAATTCACAGCTTTTCCGCGCAGTGCGCAGGGTACGGGTGCGAGCCGCCGTATGCGCGTTGCCGGCAAGGTGCCGGGCATTCTGTACGGCGCCGACAAACCGGCGGTGCCGATCGAGCTCGATCACCAGGCACTCTACCGCCATCTGAAGATGGAGGCGTTTCACGCCTCGGTGCTCGACATGAATCTTGAGGGCGGCAAGCAGCAGGTACTGCTGCGTGACGTGCAAATGCACCCCTTCCGCCAGATCGTGCTGCACGTCGACTTCCAGCGCGTCGACAAGTCGAAGAAGATCCACATGAAGGTGCCGCTGCACTTCATCAATGCGGAAATCTGCCCCGGCGTCAAAATCGGCGGCGGTATCGTCAACCACGTCTTCAACGAACTGGAAATCCAGTGTCTGCCGGACGATCTGCCGGAATTCATCACGGTCGATCTCGCCAAGCTCGACATCGGCCATTCGATGCACATCAACGAAGTGGCGATGCCGAAGGGCGTCGAGCCGATTCCGCGCATCAAGAAGGACAACCCCGCCATCGTCACGGTGCAGGTGCCGCGTGCCGTGGTCGAAGCCGAGGAAACCGCTGCAGCACCGACGACCGAGATCACCGGTCAGGCTGCTGTGGACGCTGCTGCCGCCAAGGATGGCGACAAGGGCGGCGACAAAAAAGCCGGCGGCGACAAGAAAGAAGCGGGCAAGAAGGACTGACCGCTGTCAGGCGCAGGCCTGCCGCCCGCCATGTTGCGTGCAATATGGCGGGCTTTTTCTTGCCTGTTGCCTTGTCTGCAGTGCCAGTCTGTTATCGTTGACCCATGAAACTCGTCGTCGGCCTCGGCAACCCCGGGAAAAAATACGAACGCACGCGCCACAACGCCGGCTTCTGGTGGGTCGAGCGGCTGGCGCAGGATGCGCGCGCCCATCTGCGCGACGAAGGCAAGTTCCATGGCCGCGTGGCAAAGCTGGGCGGTGCCGAGACCTGGCTGCTGTTGCCCGAAACCTTCATGAACAATTCCGGCCGCGCCGTCGCGGCGCTGGCGACGTTTTACAAGATCGTGCCGAAGGACATTCTGGTCGTGCATGACGAACTCGATCTGTCGCCGGGCACCGTCAAACTGAAACTCGGCGGCGGCAGCAGCGGGCACAACGGCCTGAAGGACATCAGCGAGTGTCTGGGCAGCCGCGACTACTGGCGTCTGCGCATCGGCGTCGGACATCCGCGTGAAAACGCCGCCAGCGAGCAGGAAGTTGCCGATTACGTGCTGCATCCGCCGCGTGCCGAAGAACAGTCGGCGATCGACGATGCGATTGCCAAGAGCCTCGCCATCTGGCCCCTGTTGTCCGAGGGCAAAACCGAAGCAGCGATGCTGAAGCTGCATACCAAAGAGAAGAAATCCAATGAGCCTTAAATGCGGAATCGTCGGCCTGCCCAACGTCGGCAAGTCCACCCTGTTCAATGCGCTGACCAAGGCCGGCATTGCGGCCGAGAACTACCCGTTCTGCACGATCGAGCCCAACGTCGGCATCGTCGAGGTGCCGGACCCGCGCATGCAGGCGCTGATCGACATCGCCAAGCCGCAGAAAACGATTCCGGCGGTGGTCGAATTCGTCGACATCGCCGGACTGGTCGCCGGCGCGTCGAAAGGCGAGGGCCTCGGCAACAAGTTTCTTGCCAACATCCGCGAGACTGACGGCATCGTCAACATGGTGCGCTGTTTCGTCAACGACAACGTGATCCACGTGTCGGGCAAGGTCGATCCGGTTTCGGATATTGAAACGATCCACACCGAACTGGCGCTCGCCGATCTCGATACCGTCGAGAAGGCCATGCAGCGCGCGGCGAAGACCGCCAAGGCCGGTGACAAGGAGGCGATCCGCCTCGGCGCCCTGCTCGAAAAAGTGCGTGCCCAGTTGAATGAAGGCAAGCCGGTGCGCGGCATGAAACTCGAAAAGGAAGACCTCGCGCTTCTGAAGCCGCTGTGCCTGATGACCGCCAAGCCGGCGATTTACGTCGCCAACGTCGATGACAAGGGTTTTGAAAACAATCCGCTGCTCGACCGCGTGCGCGAATACGCGGCGAAAGAACACGCGCCGGTGGTGGCGATCTGCGCTGCACTCGAAGCCGAAATCGCCGATCTCTCCGATGAAGACAAAAGCGTCTTTCTTGCAGATGTCGGCATGACCGAGCCGGGCCTCAACCGCCTGATCCGCGCCGCCTATGAACTGCTCGGCCTGCAGACCTATTTCACCGCCGGCGAAAAGGAAGTGCGCGCCTGGACCATGCACAAGGGCGACACCGCGCCGCAGGCCGCCGGCGTCATCCACACCGATTTCGAAAAAGGCTTCATCCGCGCCGAGGTCATCGCCTACGACGACTACGTGAAATACAAGGGCGAGCACGGCGCCAAGGAAGCCGGCAAGATGCGTCTGGAAGGCAAGGAATACATCGTGCACGACGGCGACGTCATGCACTTCCGCTTTAACGTGTAGGATTGATTATTCGTCGCACCCTCAGGAGAACCGCTATGAAAACGTGGAAACTCATCGTGGCCTTGTTGTCGTCGGTAGCGGGCCTGGCCTGTGCCCAGTCCTATCCGAACAAGCCGGTGCGCGTGATCATTCCCTATCCGCCGGGCGAGGCCGCGGATTTCATCGCGCGCGTCATCGGTCGAGTCTTGGAACGCGGCGCCCTCCGTGCAAAGG
>CAZVDN010000033.1:10594-11544 GCA_964625665.1 uncultured Streptomyces sp.
CATCGGCATCGGCCAGGGCGGCAATCTGGTCGTTGCGCCGCACACCTATAAAAAAATCCCCTACGACCCGCTGAAGGACTTCACCGGCGTCGCACTGAATGCCACCAACTATCTGGCGGTGGTCGCGCACCCGACCGCGCCGTTCAAAAGCGCGGCCGAGATGATCAAGTGGGCGAAAGCCAATCCCGGCAAGCTGACGCTCGCCTCGAACGGCGAGGGCGGTTATCCGCATCTGGCGTTTGAACTGCTGGCGTCGATGGCCGGTTTCAAGTTTCTGCATGTGCCCTACAAGGGCGCCACGCAGATTTCCACCGACGTCATCAGCGGCCAGGTGTTGACCGGCATCGGTTCCTTTACCGGCATGTCGCCGCAGATCAACGCCGGGCGCATGCGCCTGATCGGCGTCACCAATCACCAGCGCGTGCCGAACAACAAGGACCTGCCGATCTTCTCCGAACTGGTGCCGGGTTACGACATGCGCGGCTGGTTCGGTTACGTGGCACCGGCCGGCACGCCGCGCGACATCGTGCAGAAGCTCAACGCCGAGATCAACCGCGCGATGCAACTGCCGGAGGTCAATGCCAAGCTCACCGGCTCGGGCCTCATCGTCGTCAATGAATCGGCCGACTATTACACCGAATTCATCAAGACCGAGTACGCGAAGTACGGCAAGATCGTGCGCGACATCGGTCTGCAGCCGCAGTAACGCGGCAACAGCGGAGCCCGGATCATGCGCGACAAATCTTCACTCAGGATTCCGGCGCTGGATCCGGATACCGTGGCCCCGGCGGCGGGCAGCAACTATCCCGATGCCTTCAAGCCGCGTGTCGCCGGACGCGCCAAACGCAAACTCGGCGATGCGCTCGGCCTGAAAAATTTCGGCGTCAATCTCACCACCATAAAACCGGGCGCCGCGTCGGCGTTGCGGCACTGGCATCTGAAGCAGGACG
>CAZVDN010000033.1:11554-17307 GCA_964625665.1 uncultured Streptomyces sp.
GATCACCGACGGCGGCGAACAGACACTCCCCGCGGGCATGGCGGCCGGATCCCCCGCCGGCAAAGCCGACGGCCACCATCTGGTCAACCGCTCGAACCGCGATGCGGTTTATCTCGAAGTCGGCGACCGCAGTCCCGGCGACGGTGCGAGTTATCCCGACGATGACCTCGAGGCGCATGCCGTGGCCGGCGGCTGGACGTTTACGCACAAGGACGGCCGTCCTTACTGACTGTGCCCACAGAAAAGGAAACGCGCCATGCAACTCGACAAACTGGTCACCGGCCTCGATGTGCCGAACGACATCTACGTTGTCATCGAAATTCCGGCCAACGGCCCCGGCATCAAGCTCGAACTCGACAAGGATTCGGGCGCACTGCTGGTCGACCGTTTCATGGCGACACCGATGTACTACCCGTGCAACTACGGGTTCGTGCCGCACACGCTGTCGCAGGACGGCGATCCGCTCGATGCGCTGGTGATTTCGCCGATCCCGCTGATATCAGGGGTGGTGGCGCGTTGCCGGCCGATTGGTTTTCTGGCGGCGGAGGACGACGCGGGGCCCGACGCCAAGCTGCTCTGCGTGCCGGTGTCGAAGCTCACCTCGGTCTACGATGATGTGCGTGAATATAGCGACCTGTCGCCGCTGGTGCTGCAGCAGATCGAGCATTTCTTCTCGCACTACAAGGACCTCGAGCCGGGCAAGTGGATGAAGCTGCTCGGCTGGCGCGATGCAGCGGCGGCGAAGCAGGAGATTCTCGACAGCGTTGCGCGCTACCGCGGCGCTACGCCCAAACCGAACTTCTGAACGGCCGCATCAGGCGCGAGACGCCGGCGCTTCCACTTTCAGGCTCACCAGCAGCACCCCGGCCAGCACCAGCACCGCTCCCGCGATCTGCACCATCGTGATCGGTTCGCCGAGGATCAACCAGCCGAAATAAATGGTGATGATCGGCCCGATGGCGCCGATCATCGACACCTGGTTGGCGCCGATGCGTTTGACGCCTTCGGCCATCAGCCAGATCGGCATCACCGTGGACACCACCGCCATCAGCAGCGACAGCCAGTAGACCTTCGCCGGTTGCACCAGCCCGCTGAGGCCGTGGCCGAGAAAAAACTGCGCTGTTGCGAACACGCAGGCAATCATGGAGGCCAGCCCAGTGAAACGCGCCGCACCCAGCCGCGGGATCACCGCGCCGCTGCCGATCAGATAAAACGCGTAGGCGAGCGCGCTGAGAAACACCAGGCCGCTGCCGAGCGTGATCGCGCGCGGGGCCTGCGCGCGGTGGAGGTTGGCGGCAAACACCAGCGCAATGCCGCCGTAGCTGAGGGCGATTGAAATGACGTGATGGCGCCGCACCCGCGTCTTGAAGAAGAACGCCGAGAGCAGCACCACCATGGTCGGTTGCAGAAACAGGATCAGCCGTTCGAGGCCGGCGGAGATGTACTGCAGGCCGAGAAAATCGAAGTAACTCGACAGGTAATAGCCGATGAAGCCGAGCCCGGTCAGCGCGCGCCAGTCGCGTGCATCGAGCGTGCGCGCGCCGCTGCCGGCGAAGAGTGCCATCAGCGCGAAGAAGGGCAGCGCGAACAGCAGGCGCAGCGCCAGCACGGTTTCCGGATCGATCCGGAATTCGGCATAAAGCAGTTTGATCAGGATCGCCTTGAAGGCGAAACCGGTGGCGGCAATCAGGATCAGCAGCGGCCCGAACAGGCGGTGCGACGCCAGTGCGGACGCCATGCGCTAGCGCCTCCGCGAGCCGCCGAGGATGCTGCCGAGCACGCCGCGCACGATTTCGCGGCCGACCTGCGAGCCGATGGTGCGCACCGCGCTTTTCGCCGCGGCATCGATCAGGCCCGGATGACGGCCGCCGCGCGGGCCGGTGCTGCCGAGCAATACGCCACCCAGTGCGCTGCCGAGCGCGCCGAGCAAACCGCCGCCGGCGCTGCTGTCGCTCTGCTGCTCTGACGACCCTGCCGCCGCAGCCTCCGGCTGTCTGGCCGCCGTACGGCCCTTGATTTTTTCGTAGGCTGATTCGCGGTCGACCACCTGCTCGTAGTGACCGAAGATGACCGATGACTTGATGATTGCCGCGCGTTCGGCATCGGTGAGCGGGCCGATGCGCGTGGCCGGCGGCAGAATGGCAGAGCGTTCAACCATGCAGGGGCGGCCCTTGTCGTCGAGCAGCGAAATCAGCGCTTCGCCGACCGAGAGTTCGGTGATGGCGGTTTCGGTATTCACCGCCGGATTGGCGCGCATGGTCTGCGCCGCCGATTTCACCGCCTTCTGGTCGCGCGGCGTGAAGGCGCGCAGCGCATGCTGCACGCGGTTGCCGAGCTGGCCGAGCACGGTGTCCGGAATGTCGAGCGGGTTCTGCGTGACGAAATAAACGCCCACACCCTTCGAGCGGATCAGGCGCACCACCTGCTCGATTTTGTCGAGCAGCGGTTTGGGCGCTTCGTTGAACAACAGGTGCGCCTCGTCGAAAAAGAACACCAGCTTCGGTTTGTCGAGGTCGCCGACCTCCGGCAGGTGCTCGAACAGTTCCGAGAGCATCCACAGCAGAAACGTCGAATAGAGCTTCGGCGAATTCATCAGCTTGTCCGCAGCGAGGATGTTGATCACGCCGCGGCCCTTGCTGTCGGTCTGCATGAGGTCGTTCATGTCGAGCATCGGCTCGCCGAAGAAGACATCGCCGCCCTGTTGCTCGATTTCGAGCAGCGCGCGCTGGATGGCGCCGATCGACGCCGCCGAGACATTGCCGTATTCGGTGGTGAAGTCCTTCGCGTTGTCGCCGATGTGCTGCAGCATGGCGCGCAGGTCTTTGGCGTCGAGCAGCAGGAGGCCGTGATCGTCGGCAATCTTGAAGACCAGCGACAGCACGCCCTGCTGGGTGTCGTTGAGATTGAAGAGGCGACCCAGCAGCAGCGGCCCCATGTCGGAGATCGTCGCGCGCACCGGGTGCCCGGCCTTGCCGAAAACGTCCCAGAACACCGCCGGGCAGGCGGACCACTGCGGTTCGTCGCATTGCAGCGCGGCCAAGCGCTCCTTCATTTTCGGCGAGAGGGCGCCGGCCGCGGCCAGGCCCGAGAGGTCGCCTTTGACGTCAGCCATGAACACCGGCACGCCGATCGACGAAAAGCGTTCGGCCAGCACCTGCAGCGTGACCGTCTTGCCGGTGCCAGTGGCGCCGGCGATCAGCCCGTGGCGGTTGGCCAGCGCCGGCAGCAGGGCGATATCGGATTTGGACCTGGCGATGACCAGCGGTTCAACCATGGCGGCTCCCGACAAGGGGTATGTTAAAATTTCAATTATATCAGCGCGATATTGTGGACCTTTAAGTTGAAGGCCCGCACGCGCATTACACGCACAGACAGAGGTTGCAATGGCCGGACACAGCAAGTGGGCAAACATTCAGCACCGCAAGGGCAAGCAGGATGCCAAGCGCGGCAAAATTTTCACGCGCCTGATCAAGGAAATCACCGTTGCTGCGCGCATGGGCGGTGGCGATCCCAACGGCAATCCGCGCCTGCGTCTCGCGGTGGACAAGGCCTACGAGAACAACATGCCGAAAGACAACGTCGAGCGCGCGATCAAACGCGGCACCGGCGACCTTGATGGCGTGAACTACGAAGAAATCCGCTATGAAGGTTACGGCATCGGCGGTGCGGCGGTGATGGTGGATTGCCTGACCGACAACAAGACGCGCACCGTGGCCGATGTGCGCCACGCGTTCACCAAATACGGCGGCAATCTCGGCACCGACGGTTCGGTGGCTTTCCTGTTCAAGCACTGTGGGCAGATGATGTTTGCGCCGGGCACCGATGAAGACAAACTGATGGAAGCCGCGCTCGACGGCGGCGCCGAAGACGTTGTCACCAACGACGACGGCAGCTTCGAAGTCATCACCGCTCCCTACGAACTGTCGAAAGTGAAAGCGGCGCTGGAAAAGGCCGGTTTCAAACCGGAGATGGCCGAAGTGACCATGAAGCCGGGCAGCGACACCGAACTCAAAGGCGACGACGCGGCAAAAATGCAGCGCCTGCTCGATGCGCTCGAAGCCATCGACGATGTGCAGGATGTCTACACGACGGCCCTGCTGGAGAACGCGTGACGGCATCCGCCCCGCGCGTTCGTATTCTCGGCATCGACCCAGGCCTGCGCATCACCGGCTTCGGCGTCATCGACAAAACCGGCAACACTCTCGACTACGTCACCAGCGGCTGCATCAAGACGCGCGCCGAGGGCGACCTTGCTTCCCGCCTGAAGTCCATACTCGATGGCCTGGCGGAGGTGATCGCGGCCAACCGGCCTGACCAGGTCGCGATCGAAAAAGTCTTCGTCAACAGCAATCCGCAATCGACGCTGCTGCTCGGCCAGGCGCGCGGCACGGCGATCTGCGCTGCCGTGCTGCACACGCTGCCGGTCAACGAATACACCGCGCTGCAAATCAAGCAGGCGGTGACCGGGCAGGGCAAAGCCGCCAAGGTGCAGGTGCAGGACATGGTGAAACGCCTGCTGCGGCTGGCCGGCGACCCGAGCCCCGACGCGGCCGATGCGCTGGCCTGCGCGATCTGTCATGCGCATGGCGGGCAGGGCTTCGGACAGATTGCGACGGCCGGTTATCGCGTGCGGCGCGGCCGCCTGATCGGCCGGAGACCGGCGTGACGCAGGCGCAGGAACCGACCCCCGACACTTTGCGCAATCCGCTGCTGCGTTATGCGCTGGCGACACGGCCGCCGTTTCTGCTGGTGACGCTGGTGGGCGCCCTGATCGGCTTCGCCACCGCTCAGGCGTCCGGCGTGCCGGTGCAACCGGTGGTCGCGGTATTCGCGCTGTTGATGGGACTGGTGGTCCACAGTGCCATCAACGTGCTGAACGATTATTACGATGCCATCAATGGCACGGACGCGATCAACACCGCGCGCGTGTTTCCGTTTACCGGCGGCAGCCGCTTCATCCAGAACGGCGTGCTGAGTGCGCCGCAAACCGCGCGCTACGGCTGGCTGCTGCTCGGCGTTGCCGTGGCCGGCGGACTGGCGTTGACGATCCATGCCGGCGCCGGATTGATTGCCATCGGTCTGCCGGGCGTGCTGATCGGCTGGGCCTATTCGGCGCCGCCGCTCGCGCTGAACAGCCGCGGTCTGGGTGAACCCTGCGTTGCCGCGGGTTTTGCGCTGGTGGTGATCGGCGCGGATTTTGTCCTGCGCCATGCGTTCAGTGCCATGCCGCTGGTGGCTGCCGTATCGTTTGCGCTGCTGGTGACCAACGTGCTCTACATCAACCAGTTTCCGGACCGCGAGGCCGATGCGCAGGCCGGCAAGCGCCACTGGGTGGTGCGGCTCGGCGCGCGGCGCGCCGTCCGCGGTTATCATCTCATCGCGCTGGCAGCCTATGCGTGGCTGGTGGCGGCGGTCGTGTCAGGCTCGCTGCCGCCGGCTGTGCTGATTGCGCTGGGCACTGCGCCATTATCGATGGTGGCAGCATACAGACTGGCACGCGATGCGGAACAAACCGCGCGGCTCGCGCCGGCGATCAAGTTGACGATCGCGGCGGCAGTGCTGCACGGCGTGTTGCTGGCGTTGGCAATTTTGATGCGGGGACAAACATGATTGGTCGGATCAGCGGGCGCTTGCTGGAAAAACACCCGCCGCAGGTGGTGGTGGATGTGCACGGGGTCGGCTACGAAATCGACGTTTCGATGAGCACTTTCTATCAACTGCCGGCGGTCGGCCAGGACGTCAGCTTTTATACC
>CAZVDN010000034.1:0-8160 GCA_964625665.1 uncultured Streptomyces sp.
CGGAAAAATTCTACGACCTCGTCATCGAGGTGGCGATCGTGCGTCCGGGGCCGATCCAGGGCGGCATGGTGCATCCCTATCTGCGACGGCGCCAGAAACTGGAGCCGGTGTCCTATCCGAGCGAGGCGGTGCGCGGCGTGCTCGAGCGCACGCTCGGTGTGCCGATTTTTCAGGAGCAGGTCATGCAACTCGCCGTGGTGGCCGCGGGTTTTTCCGCCGGCGAATCCGATCATCTGCGTCGTTCGATGGCTGCATGGAAGCGAAAGGGCGGGCTTGAGCATCTCGAACAGCGCCTCGTCTCCGGCATGCTGGCACGCGGGTACCGGCGCGAGTTCGCCGAGCAGATTTACAGGCAGATCCTCGGCTTCGGCGAATACGGCTTTCCCGAATCGCATGCGGCGAGTTTCGCCTTGCTCGTCTATGTCTCGGCGTGGCTCAAGTGCCACGAACCGGCGGCCTTCCTCGCCGCGCTGCTCAACAGTCTGCCGATGGGCTTCTACGGGCCGTCGCAACTGGTGCAGGACGCACGGCGTCACGGTGTCGAAGTGCGCGCGGCCGACGTCATGGCGAGTGCATGGGATTGCGCGCTGGAAGGTGAGCCACCGGCAGTGCGTCTGGGATTGCGCATGATCAACGGGTTTTCAGTGGATGCGGCGGAGCGCCTCGTTGCTGCGCGTCGCGCGCGTGCTTTTGAATCGACCGCCGATCTGGCGCGCCGCGCGGCATTGAACCGCCATGAACTGAAACTGCTCGCCGCCGCCGGTGCGTTGCATGCGCTCAACGGTAACCGCCGCCAGGCGCACTGGCAAGTGGCCGGTGTCGAACGCGCGCCGCCGTTGCTGATGGAGGCGGCGCCGCTGGAAACGCTGCCGTCGTTTGCGCCGCCGTCGGAAGGCGAGGAACTGATTGCCGATTATGCAAGCACCGGCCTGACGCTCGGCCGCCATCCGCTAGCCCTGCTGCGCGCGCATCTGAAGCGCATGCGTTTCATCACCGCTGCCGAACTGCGCAATGCGCCGCACGGGCGGCCGGTGCATGCCGCCGGCATCGTCACCGGTCGCCAGCGCCCCGATACGGCGTCAGGCGTGGTGTTCGTCACGCTCGAAGACGAAACCGGCAATGTGAACGTCGTGGTCTGGCGTGATGTCGGCGAGCGCCAGCGCCGGGAACTGCTTGGCGCGCGGCTGCTCGGCGTGCACGGCATTCTCGAGCGCGACGGCGAAGTGGTGCACCTGATCGCCGGGCGGCTCACCGATCACTCGGGTTTATTGGGGCAACTGGCCACCCATAGCCGCGACTTTCACTGAGGCGCCACCGCCCGCCGTCCGTGCCCGGGAAACGCAGAAACAATTTAGATTGCCGGAAGCCGCAGGCCTCGTTAGGATACGCCAATAAGAAAAAGGGTCCCGCAAGCGGATCCGGCCGTTTCCGAACAACAAAAAACCATCGGACACCAGCGGAGGGGCTATGGCCAGGAAATTACCGGAAGTAGACGTATTGATCGTCGGTCTCGGATGGACCGGCGGCATATTGGCGAAGGAGTTGACCGCGGCGGGCATCAAGGTCGTGGCGCTCGAGCGCGGCGAAATGCGCACGCCGGAGCAGGACTTCACCGTGCCGCGCATCCGCGATGAACTGCGTTACTCGTCGCGCAACGACCTCACGCAGAACACCCAGCGCGATACCCTGACCATCCGCAACAACATTTCGCAGGACGCGCTGCCGATGCGCCGTCTCGGTTCCTTTTTGCCCGGTGAGGGCGTCGGCGGTGCTGGTGCGCACTGGAACGGCCAGACCTGGCGCTGGAACGACACCGAATTCAGGGTGCGTTCAAACTACGAAGAGCGCTACGGCAAGAAATACATCCCGGAGGACATGACGATCCAGGATTGGGGCATCAGTTACGCTGAACTCGAGCCCTATTATGAAAAATTCGAATATACCGCGGGCGTGTCCGGCAAGGCCGGCAATCTGCGCGGCAAAATCGAGGCCGGCGGAAATCCGTTTGAGGGCCCGCGACAGAAGGAATATCCGCTGCCGCCGCTCAATCAAAGCCTCGCCTGCGACCTGTTTTCGGCGGCCGCTAAAAACAACGGCTACCATCCGTTTCCGCGGCCCACCGCCAACGCCTCGCGCGCCTACATCAATCCGGACGGTTCGAAATTCGGCGCCTGCGAATACTGCGGCTTCTGCGAACGTTTCGGCTGCGAAGCCAATGCCAAGGGCAGCCCGCTGATCACGGTGATTCCGATTGCGATGCGCAACCCGAACTTCGAACTGCGCACGAACGCCTGGGTGACAAAAATCATCAAGGACCCGGGCGGCAAAAAAGTCACCGGCGTGACCTATACCAACACGCTGAACGGCGAAGAGTTCGAGCAGCCCGCCGGGCTGGTGATCCTCTCCGCCTATGCGATCAACAACGTGCATCTGATGCTGCTCTCCGGCATCGGCAAGCCCTATGATCCGGTGAGCCAGACCGGTCTGGTCGGCAAGAATTATTGCTACCAGACGGGTGCTGCGGCACAGCTCTTTTTCGAGGGCAGAAATTTCAACCCGTTCATGTCGACCGGCGGTCTGAACGTCACTGTGGACGATTTCCATTACGACGAAAAATTCGACCGGGCGCCGCACGGCTTTGTCGGCGGCTTTACCGTCGCCGGCGGCATGACACACGGCCGGCCGATCAGTTTCCGGCCGCTGCCCTCGGGCACGCCGCAGTGGGGCACCGAATGGAAGGCGGCAAGCGCGAAGTGGTACAACAGCGCGATGATCATCAGTTCGAGCGGCGCAGTGATGGCCAACCGCTACAACTATTTCGAGCTCGATCCGAACTACCGCAACGCCTTCGGCCTGCCGCTGATGCGCATGACCTTCGATTACAAGCCGAACGAGCACAAGATGGGCCAGTATGCGGCGCAGGTCATCAACAACATTGCCAAGTCGATGAGCCCGACCCGCTTCAATCCGGCGGTCGCGCGCACCGAGCCGTGGTCGGTCGTGCCTTATCAAAGCACGCACAACACCGGCGGCACCATCATGGGCACCAATCCCGGCAACAGCGTCGTCAACAAATACCTGCAGAGCTGGGACTGCCACAACCTGTTCGTCATGGGGGCGAGCGTGTTCCCGCACAACTCTGCCTATAACCCGACGGGGCCGGTCGGCGCGCTGGCCTACTGGGCGGCGGACGCGATCAAGAACCGTTACCTGAAAAATCCCGGTGTGCTCGCATGACGCGCACCGGCCGCGAAATTCATCAAACCGCAGACGATAAAACCACCGGACGCATGGAGGAAAAGATGAAAGATATCGAGAAAAAAGAAGAAGGATTCGGACGTCGTGATTTTCTGAAGAGCGCGGTTGCCGGCGGTGCGGTGGCGGCCGCGGCGACTGCCGCGGTGACCACGCAGCCGGCGCAGGCCCAGCCGGCCGGCGGTGCGGCACCGGGTTATGCCTTTCTCAATCTGGATGAGGCTGCGTTCGTCGAGGCGCTGGTCGATCACATGGTGCCGGCCGACCAGTATTCGCCCAAGGGCACCGATGTGGGCCTCAATGTATTCATCGATCGCGCGCTGGCCGGCGGCTGGGGCAAGGGTGACCGTTTGTATATGCAGGGGCCGTGGAAAACCGGTACGCCGAGCCAGGGCTATCAGCTGCCGCTGACGCCGGCCGAGCTCTATCGCGCCGGCATAGCGGCGACCAACGCGCATTGCGTGAAGACTTACGCCAAGACCTTCGACCGTCTCGACGCCAAGCAGAAGCAGGAAGTTCTGGTCGGACTGTCGTCGGCCAAGATCAGTTTCAGCGACGGTCTGCCGGTGCGTGTGTTCTGGAGCACCGTTTACCAGACCGTCATCGAAGGCATGTTCGCCGACCCGATCTACGGCGGCAACCGCAACAAGGCAGGCTGGAAGATGATCGGTTTTCCGGGCGTCATCGCCACGCATGCCCAGGACATCGTCAAATACCGCGACAAGAAGTTTCCGGCCGACTATACCGGCATTGCCGACATGAGCTGAGGCGGAGACTGCCATGGCCAAGCTAATGAAAGAAGTCGATGCCGTGATCGTCGGCCTCGGTTGGACCGGCGGCATTCTCGCCAAGGAACTCACCGAAGCGGGCCTCAAGGTGGTGGCGCTCGAACGCGGTGCCATGCGTGATACGAAGCGGGAGTTCGCCTTGCCGGGCATCCGCGACGAGTTGCGTTATGTGCACCGCCACGACCTCATGATGAACACCGCGCGTGACACGCTGACCGTGCGCAACAATCCCTCGCAGGAAGCGTTGCCGATGCGCAAGCTCGGTTCGTTTCTGCCCGGCGACGGCGTCGGCGGCTCCGGCGTGCACTGGAGCGGCGGCACCTGGCGCTGGACCGACATGGAGTTCAAGGTGCGCTCGATGTACGAAGAGCGCTACGGCAAGCAGTTCGTGCCGGCGGACATGACCATCCAGGACTGGGGCATTACCTACGCCGAACTCGAAAAATATTACGAAAAATTCGAGCGCACCGCCGGCGTGTCCGGCAAGGCCGGCAATCTGCGCGGGCAAATCCAGCCCGGCGGCAATCCGTTCGAGGCGCCGCGCCAGAACGAGTATCCGCTGCCGCCGCTGCAGGATATTCTTGCGGCCGAGTTGTTCATCGAGGCCTCGAAAAACAAGGGCTACCATCCGTTCCCGCGGCCGAACGCCAATGCATCGCGCGCCTACACCAATCCGGACGGCTCGCAGTTCGGCGCCTGCCAGTATTGCGGCTATTGCCAGCGCTTCGGCTGCGAGGCCAATGCCAAGGGCAGCCCGCACATGACGGTGATTCCGATTGCGATGCGCAATCCGAATTTCGAGCTGCGCACCAATGCGTGGGTGACGCGGGTCAACAAATCGCCGGACGGCAAACGCGCCACCGGCGTGACCTACACCAACATCCTGAACGGCGAGGAGATCGAACAACCGGCATCGATGGTCCTGCTTTGCGCCTACGGGTTGAACAATGTGCACCTCTTGCTGCTTTCGGGCATCGGTCAGCCCTATGATCCGGCGTCACAACAGGGCGTGGTCGGCAAAAACTACTGCTACCAGACCGGCGCCAGCGCGCGCCTGTTCTTCGAAGGCCGCAATTTCAATCCGTTCATGGCGGCCGGCGGTTCGAGTTCGCTGATCGACGACTACAACACCAACTGGGAGTTCGACCGCAGCAAGGCCGGCTTCGTCGGCGGTTACAACCTGTCGGCGGGCTTCAATACCTCGCTGCCCATCGGCAACCGGCCGGTTCCGGCCGGCACGCCGCAGTGGGGCACCGAATGGAAGGCCGCCACTGCCAAGTATTACCAGGCCGGCATGAATGTCGGCACCAGCGGCAGCGTGATGGCCAATCGCAACAACTATCTCGACCTCGATCCGACCTACAAGAACGTCTTCGGCCAGCCGCTGATGCGCATGACCTTCGACTACAAGGACAACGAGCACAAGATGGGCCGCCACGCCGCACAGGTCGTCAATGATCTGGCAAAGTCGATGAACCCGACCATCCTCAATCCGGCGGTGGCGCGCACCGAACCGTGGACCGTTGTGCCTTACCAAAGCACGCACAACACCGGCGGTGCCATCATGGGCGCCAGTCCCGCCACCAGCGTGGTGAACAAGTACCTGCAAAGCTGGGATTGCCACAATCTGTTCGTGATCGGCGCCAGCGCATTTGCGCACAACAGCGCCTATCAGCCGACCGGGCTGGTGGGCGCGTTGTCCTACTGGACAGCCGATGCGATCAAGAACCGTTACGTCAAAAATCCCGGAATGCTGGTCTAGGAACAGGAGAACGATACATGCACGGAAAAATCACGATGGCCGCGGCGATGATGATCGCGGTGGGCGCGGTGCAGGCCGATGGCGATATCAAACGCGGCCAGAAGCTGTTTGAGGAATGCGTTGCCTGCCATGCGCCCGAACGCGGCGCGACCAGCGGCGTCGGTCCGACCCTGCACGGTGTCATGGGGCGCAAAGCCGGCGAAGTCGCCGACTTCCGTTATTCGCCGGCCATGAAGCGCAGCGGCCTGACCTGGAACGAGCGCGAACTCGATGCCTACATCGCCGAGCCGCAAAAGAAAATCCCGGGCAACCGCATGCCTTACTCGGGGATGCCGGAGGCGCGCGACCGCGCCGATTTGATCGCCTATCTGATGGCGACCTTCAAATAGCCGTCGCGGGTATTGAACGATTGCGCCGCGCGCCGGTGAAACGCATGCACTGGCGTGCCTTTGCCCTGGCCTGCATTGCGGGTGGCGTGCTCGCCGCGCCGGCAAGCCCTGCGGCCGAAGCCTATCCGCTGCGTCCGATCCGGCTCATCATGCCGAATGCTCCGGGCAGTTCCAATGACACGCTCGGGCGCCTGCTCGCCGCGCGGCTGGCGGGCGAACTCGGTCAGCAGATCGTCGTCGACAACCGCGCGGGTGCGGGCGGCGTGCTCGGCACGGAAATCGGCGCCGGGGCGATTGCCGACGGCTACACGCTGATCGTTTCGTCGGAAGGCGCGTTGTCGCTGGCGCCGCATATCTACAAAAAGCTTTCCTATGATCCGCTGCGCGATTTCGAATTTGTCGGCGTGTTTGCCGATACGCCGAACCTGCTGGTGACCAATCCCACGCTGCCGGTGAAGACTGCGCGCGAATTCATCGATTACGCCAAGGCGAAAGCGGGGCAGTTGAACCTGGCTTCTGCGGGCGCCGGTTCGCAAAGCCATCTCACAGGTTATGCGCTGATGCTGGCGGCGGGTTTCAATTCGCTGCATGTGCCCTACAAGGGCGGTGCCGCATCGATCAACGCACTGGTGTCGAATGAATCGCAATGGTCGATCCCGCCGGCGGCCGGTGTGATGACGCTGGTGCGCTCCGCTCGCTTGCGCGCGCTCGCGCACACGCTGCCCAAACGTTCGCCGCTGATGGGCGAACTGCCGGCCCTCGCTGAAACCCTGCCGGGATTCACGCGCAGCGGCTGGAAGGGGCTGCTGGCGCCGCGCGGCACGCCGCGGCCCATTGTCGATAAACTGCATGCGGCCATGCGGCGCGGCCTCGATACGCGCGAGGCGCGCGAACAATTCGCGCAGCAGGGCTCGGAAGTGGTGCTCGGTGACGGGGCGGCGATGAAGCGGCTGCTGGAAAAGGAAATTGCCGATACGGCGCTCGTGGTCAAGGCAGCGGGGTTGAGGGTCGAATGAACACAATGATCAGAATGCTCATGATGTGCGCCGCGGCGTTGGCATCGGCGGCGCAGGCGCAGGAGTTTCCGGTAAAGCCGATCCGGTTTGTATCGTCGGCCGTCGGCGGGCCGGTTGACGGGGTCGGCCGTTTTCTGGCCAACGGGCTGACCGAACGTTTCAAGCAACAGGTGATT
Source organism: uncultured Streptomyces sp. (assembly GCA_964625665.1). Taxonomy (GTDB): domain Bacteria; phylum Pseudomonadota; class Gammaproteobacteria; order Burkholderiales; family SG8-41; genus PALSA-1004. The sequence continues at coordinate 7,387 of CAZVDN010000034.1, forward strand.
TCCGACGGCCGTTCCGGTGCCAACGGCATCATCGGCACCGACATCGTCGCCAAGGCCAATCCCGACGGCTACACGCTGCTGATGACCACCGGGTCTTTTGCGATCAACCCGAGCATCTACAGGAAGCTGCCCTATGACACGCTGCGCGATTTCACACCGGTGAGTCTGGCGGCGACTTCCGGCGGTCTGGTATTGGCGGCGCACCCGTCGGTACTGCCGAAAAACGTCAGGGAACTGATCGATTTCGACCACGCGAAGCCCGGTCAGTTGACCTTCGGTTCCGGCGGCGTCGGCAACACGCTGCATATGGCCGGCGAACTGTTCAACATCATGGCGAAAACCAGATTGACGCACGTGCCCTACAAGGGTTCGGCGCCGGCACTGAGTGATGTGCTGGGCGGCCATATCTCGCTGATGTTCCCGAGCACGGTGATCGCCACACCGCATGTCAAATCAGGTCGGCTGCGCGCGCTGGGGTTCACCGGGCTGACGCGCTCGAAGGTCCTGCCCGAGGTGCCGACCATCGATGAATCCGGCCTGAAGGGATTCGACGTCACGGGTTGGTACGGGCTTTTCGCGCGCGCCGGCACGCCGCCTCGTATCATCAATATTCTGCAAAGCAACGTTGCTGCCGTGGTCAATGCGCCGCAGGCGCGCGAGCAACTCGATGCCTGGGGGCTGTCTCCGGTGGGCAGCACGCCCGAGGCCTTCGGAGAATTCGTGCGGCGCGAAATGGACAAATATGCGCGCATTGCGCGCGAGGCGAACATTCCG
>CAZVDN010000034.1:8170-17305 GCA_964625665.1 uncultured Streptomyces sp.
AGCAAGAGCAAGAGCAGTAGCAGTGGCGCGGCGATGCATCGACAAACTGCCGGTCGCTGCCTAAACTACCTGACGGATGCTTTAAAAAAACAGCCGGCCCGGCCTTCGTCGGCGCGCGGAGACAGGAATTCCATGGGTTGGTTGCAGACATTGGCGTTGATGGCCGGCGTCATCATGATGGTGCCGCCTGCGGCTGCGCAAAGCTGGCCTGCCAAGCCGGTGCGCATGCTGGTGCCGTTTGCCCCGGGCGGTGCTACCGACATCGTGGCGCGCATCCTCGCCCCGGCGCTGGGCGAGGCGCTGGGGCAGCAGTTCGTGGTCGATAACCGTTCCGGTGCCTCGGGCAATATCGCGCTCGAACTGGTGGCCAAAGCACAGCCTGATGGACACACGATACTGGTCAGCAATGTGGCGACAAGTTCGATCAATCCGACCGGGTTCGCCAAAGTACTCAAATTCGATCCGGCCAAGGAGCTGACCGGCGTGGTGCTGGTGGCTTCGGTACCGAGCCTGCTTTGTGCAGGGTCGAATTTTCCGCCGAACAGCTTCAAGGAAATGATCGATTACATCAAGGCGCGCCCCGGCCAGCTCAATTACTCCAATCCCATCGGCAATCACTCGCATCTCTCGATGCTGGATTTTCTGGCGAAAGCCGGCCTGCAGATGGTTAATGTGCCCTCGAAGGGCGCGGGGTCGGCGTTTTCGACGCTGATCTCCGGCGAGATCCACGTTTCGTTCCAGAACTCGGCGACCGCCACGCCACAGATCCGCAACGGCCGGCTGAAGGCCTTCGTCACCAATGCGAAACAACGCCTGCCGGAACTGCCCGACGTGCCGACAATGAGCGAATCAGGTTTCCCCGGTCTCGAAAGCGTAAACTGGAACGGCCTGTTCGTGCCGGCGCAGACGCCGCGCGCCGTGATCGACCGGCTCAATGCCGCCATGCAGCAGATCATGCAGCGTCCGCAGGTGCGCGAGCAGTTTGCGCGCCAGGGCGTGCCGGTCACCCTGAGCCGCACACCGGAGGAGTTTCAGGACTATGTGCGCGCCGAAACCGCGCGCTGGGCAAAAATCATTCGCGACAACAACGTTACATATCACTAGGCAGGCAAGGGAGATCATGGCAACACGCAAGACAGTGAAGAAACGCGGCGGCGCGGCGGCGAAGGCCGCCGCCATTCGCAAGGCAGTGATGGGGTCGGTAATGAAAGGCGGCATGCCGCGCACGCTCGGCTACAAGCTGATTTCGGTCACGCCGAAAAAAGTCGTCGGCGAAATGAAAGTCCGCGATATGCACCGCAACTACCGCGGCAACGTCAACGGCGGCGCACTGATGGCGTTTGCCGATGCATTGGGCGCCTGCGGTGCGGTGGCCAACCGTCCGCCCGGATACAGCGGCGGCACCATCGAGTCGAAGACCAATTTCTTTTCAGCAGGCCTCGGGCCGGTTCTGCATGCGGTATCGATCCCGCTGCATATCGGCCGCACGACTTCGGTATGGCAGACCACCATCCGCAATCCCGACGGCAGCCGTGTGGCGATCGTGACGCAGACGCAGATCGCGATTCCGAAAATCCGCACCTTCGACATCAGCGGGAAAAAGAAAGCGCCCGCGACAGCGGTCGCGAAGAAACCGGCGGCAAAAAAAGCCGCCAAAAAATAGGGAACCGATATGGCAAGAGTCACTCCGCTGGCGGCCGACGCCAATCCGGATTTGCAGGAGAGCTTCGGGCAGTACGCGAAGCTGCTGGGTTATGTGCCCAACAGCGTGCTGATCATGCAGCACAAGCCGAAGATGGTGAAGGCGCTGGCGCAGCTGGCGCAATCCGTATGGGACCCGGCGAGCAAGGTGCCGCTCGGTTTCAAGCGCCTGGTCGCCTATATGGCAAGCCGCAAACACGGTTGCAACTACAGCATGGCGCATGCCGCAGAGGCAGCCCATCGTGCCGGCATCGACGACGCCAAGCTCGATGCAGTGATTGACTACCGCGTGAGCCCGCTCTACACCGAAGCCGAACGTGTGGCGCTCGAGTTTGCGGAAGCGGCGGCCTCGCAGCCCAACGCAGTCACCGATGAATTGGTCGCGCGCTTGAAAAAACACTGGAGCGATGAGCAGATCGTTGAATTCGCCGGCGCTGTCTCGCTGAACGGATTTCTCAACCGCTGGAACGACACAATCGCGCCGGCCCTCGAAGCCGAACCGGTTGAATTCGGTGAACATCATTTGGCGCGGCATGGCTGGAGCGTCGGCAAGCACAGGCCCTGACTGCCGAAAAATTGGGAGGTGTGCATGAAACGAATGACCTTGTTGTCCTTTGCGCTGGCCGTCTGCGCTTTGCCGCAGCCGGTGCAGGCACAGTCCTATCCGGTCAAGGTGGTGCGTTATATCGTGCCGATGTCGCCGGGCAGCGGCGCAGACACGCTGGCGCGCATCGTGACCGGCGGCATGGCCGGGGTCTTCGGTCAGCAGGTCATCATCGACAATCGCACCGGGGCTGCCGGCAATATCGGCGCCGAAGCCGGCGCGAAGGCGGCGCCGGACGGTTACACGCTGTTCCAGACCAGCAGCACGCTGGCGGCCAACGTCAGTCTCTACAAAAACCTGCCCTATGACCTGTTGCGCGATTTCGCGCCGGTGACCCAACTCGCGTCTTCGCCGTCGATTGCCGTCGTGCATCCGTCATTGCCGGTGAAATCAATTGCGGAACTGGTAAAGCTGGCCAAGGCGAAGCCCGACGAAATCAACTATGCCTCGACCGGCGTCGGCAGCGCGACCTGGGTGGCGGGCGAGTTGTTCAAGAGCATGGCGGGCATCAATCTTCTTCAGGTGCCATATCGCGGCGGCGGTGAGGCGGCCACCGCGGTGCTGTCGGGCGAGGTCTCGGTGTATTTCGGCCCCTTGTCGGTGCTGATGCCGCAGGTCAAACAGGGGCGGCTGCGCGCGCTGGCGGTGACCACGGCAAAACGCCTGTCGGTGGTGGCCGACATTCCGACCATCGCCGAACTCGGTTATCCCGGTTATCAGTCGGGCAACTGGTACGGCATCGTCGCGCCGGTCAAGACGCCGCGCGAAGTGGTGACCGCCATTCGCAGCGCCGCGGCACAGGCGATGAACGATCCGGCGATCAATAAACGGCTGGCCGATCTCGGCTACGTGGTTGTCGGCGATCAGCCCGATGAATTCGGCGCCTTCATCCGCTCTGAAATCGCCACGCTGGCGAAAATCATTCAGCAGACCGGAGCGAAAGCGGAATGATGCTTATTTCCATGTGTGACTGGAGAGCGATCGTGCGTATTGCGGGCTTTGTATTGACGGCATGCGTCTTCGGCGCTGCGCCGGCTTCGGCGCAAACCTATCCCGTGAAAACGCTGCGCATGGTAGTGCCGTTTTCCGCGGGCAGCGGCTCGGACACGCTGGGCCGCTTGATGGCGGGGGCGCTGACCGAGGGCTTCGGGCAGCAGGTGATCGTCGATAACCGTGCCGGTGCTGCCGGCAATATCGGCGCCGAAATCGTCGCCAAAGCGCCGGCCGATGGTTATACGCTTTTGTTCGCGAATATCGGTCATGCCGCCAACGTCACGCTGTACCGTTCGATGGGCTACGACATTCAGCGCGATTTCGCGCCGGTGACGCAAGTCGCTTCAGCGCCGGCGATTGTCGTGGTGCACCCTTCGCTGCCGGTGAAATCGATTGCCGAACTGGTCCGGCTGGCCAAAGCCAAACCCGGTGCGATCAATTACGCCTCGGGCGGTGCGGGCACTGCGACCTTCATTGCGGCCGAGCTCTTTACCGGACCCGCCGGCATCGAATTGCTGCATGTGCCTTATCGCGCCGGCGGTGAGGCATTGACTTCGGTGCTGTCGGGCGAGACTTCGGTTTATTTCGCGCCGCTGGCAACGGCTTTGCCCCACGTGAGGCAGAACAGGTTGCGCGCACTGGCGGTGACAAGCACCAAACGCGTTTCCCTGCTGCCGGAACTGCCGACCGTGGCTGAACTCGGTCACCGCGGTTATCAGTCCGGCAATTGGTACGGAATACTGGTGCCGGCGAAAACGCCGCGCGAAATCGTCGCGGCTTTGCACGGCCAGACGGTCAAGGCCCTTGCGGCACCGGCGCTGAACAAACGGCTGGTGGACCTCGGCTACATCTCGATCGGCGATACGCCGGAGGAATTCGCCGCGCACATCCGCGGCGAGATCGCGAGCCTGGCGAAGGTGCTGCGCGACTTGAAAGTCACGGCGAACTGACGGCGGCATTGCGCCGCCGCCACGCCATCGTCCGATCGCGGTTTATTTCGAATAAGACTTCACGGCGATCGGCGGGTTGCCGATTTCCGCCAGGCGCCCGTCTTCGTGCATGATCTGCACGAACATTTCGAGCGCGTGCAGCATGCTCGGCATGCCGAAGTTGACGCAGGTCTGCAGCACCACTTCAAGCACTTCGCGCGCCGTTGCGCCGTTGCGCATTGCGCCGCGCATGTGGCCGCGCGACTGCGTCGCTTCGCCGACGGCAAGGCAGTCGCCGATCATGCACAGCAGGCGCGTCTTGTCGTCGACAATGCTGCGCGTGTACATGTCGCCGTAGCAGAAGCGCACCCACAGGCCGGCGAACTCCGGATCGATCTTGTCGAGAAATTCGAGCACGTTCAGATGGTGCTTCGGCCGCAGCACGAGGCCGCGGCTGACGGCGAGCCAGCCATGGCGTTTGACGAGGTCTTCGGTGCGCGGGTCGGCGCGGTCATCGGCATGCCAGCGGTTGCGCTCGTCCTGCTCGTTGCGTTTGCTGTTGGTGCCGTCGAGCGGCAGAGCCGATTTCTGCAGGGCGGGCAGCAGATTGAGTTCCTCAGCGACGCGGTGGAAGACCTTGATCGCCGGATCAACGGTGGTATGGCCGCCGTAGACGATGCATTGCAAAACGATCTCGAGCACTTCGCGCGGATCGACCTTGGCTTCGAAGGCGGCACGGATGGTGTCTTCGAGCATTTCGTGGCTCTTCGCCATTGTGTACTGGCCGGTGAGCACGAGCAGGCGCGTGCGCGTGTCGAGCGCATTGCGCGAATACATGCCCTTGATGGCGAAGTCGATCCACGCCCGCGTGAAGTGCGGATCGAGGCTGTCGCGCTGGGCGACGCGTTTTTCGAAGTTCGCGCCCTGGATCCTGCGGCCGACGTCGTAGGCGTTCGGTCCGTATTTGGCGCGGAGGTCGGATTGCGACATGTCTGGTTCCTTTCAGTTGGTTTGTGGCCGATTATAAACGGCGTCGGGGGGTAAAAAAGGCGGTGCCGCTTTTATGCGGACGGTTCGATGAGCAGGGTGGCGGCGTTGACGTATTGGAAAGTGCGGACCACCCGGTAGCGGTTGGCGGCGAGCCACCGGTTGAACGCATCGGCATGCTCATTAAAGACCTCGATCATGATTTTCGGCCGTGATTCGCGCACGACGCGCGCCGCGCCTTCGAGCACTTCGAGTTCCATGCCTTCGGCGTCGATCTTGATGAAATCGACGGCACCGCGCACGGTGCTGTCGAGGGTGGTTGAGCGCACGGCGCCGTCATCGGCGGCCACGAGATGCGTGGCGCCCTGGTTTTCCGCGTCGTCGCTGACGGCATGAAAGCGCGCCTCGCGGTTGCCGGCCGCCAGCGCATGGACTTCGGGCGTGAGCCCGGCACAGGGATTGGCGGCGAGATTGCGCTCGAGCAGCGGCACGATGGCGGGGTTCGGCTCGAAGATCGTCAGGGCGGACGGCTGCATGAAACGCAGGTAATAGACGGCGTGATTGCCGACATAAGCGCCGACTTCGACAATGCGCGCGCCGGTGCCGACCCAGTGTTCGACGCATTCGAGTTCGGTCGCCTCGAAGAACCGGGATTTGAGCAGGGTGCGCTGCACGCTGTCGTAAGGGTTCCAGATATAAAAGCGCAGCGGCACGCCGCGATGCGTGAAATCGGCGTGGAAGTCGTGGGTCAGGCAGGCCTTGCAGACCAGCTTTTGCACATTTTCGCGCCATTGACGACCGGTGGCTGAACGCGGGCCGGTCGAATGCATGCCGCGCCGGTTGTAGAACAGCGGCTGCGGAATCTTGGTGCATTTGTATTTGGCCCAGACGCGCAGGTAGTAGTCGAAGTCTTCGCCGGCATCGAGAGCCGTATCGAACGGGTTCGCCAGGGCAACCGGTGTTTTTACGAAATGGCCCATCTGCAGAAGCCCGTACGGGTCGCAGGACAGCAACTGTTCGATGCCGTGGATTTCGGCGAGTTGTTCTGCACGCAGAATGCCGCTCTCTTCATCGGGGGCCAGTTCGGCGATGGCGCCCCAGACCGCATCGTATTTCGCCAGCGCGGGCGTGGCCGCGGCAAAGGCGCCGGCGTTCATGATGTCGTCGGCGTCGAGGAAGAATATCCAGTCGGCGCCGGCCGCAGCGGCCGCTGCGACGCCGTTGTTGCGTGCCTGTGAGCGGCCTAGTTTCGCTGCGGTGTCGTCAATGACGATCAGTTCCAGCGCGGTAAAGCCGCCGGGGGCATGGTCGAAGGCTGCGCGCACCGAGTCCTGCGCATCGAGTGCGAGCGCTTCATGGCCCGGGCCGACGGGCATGATGACCGCGCATTTCACCGGCGCTGCCTTGGCGGCAGACACGATGCGTGCCCGCGCCTGAAGATCGGTTTGAACAAGTGCGGATTCAGCATGGGGATGCGACCGGACTGCGGGCCGCCTGTCGCTGCATGAATTGGTGTATAGATAGTTCCGCATGATACGTGGTTCGCACCTGCTCGCGCCAGTTGCGCTGCTGGTAAACTTGCGGCCTTGCTGTATCCAGACCGACCGTCAGATCAAGGAGAACGACCCATGATTCGAAACACATCCGGCTGCCCGCTGTATCTGGGAGGCATTGCTTTTTTGCTGCTGGCATCCGCGGCCAGCGCGCAGAATACCGGCAATTATCCGGCGCGTCCGGTGCGCATGATCGTGCCTTTTGCGCCCGGCGGTGCGTCGGACTTTGTCGGCCGTATCCTGCAGCCGAAACTGTCGGAAGAACTCGGCCAGCAGGTGGTGATCGACAACCGTGCCGGTGCCGCCGGCAATATCGGCGTCGAGATGGCTGCGAATGCACCCGCCGACGGCTATACCTTCCTGCTCGGCAATGTCGGCACCATGGCGATCAATCCGGCGGTTTATGCCAAGTTTTCGATCCAGCCGGTCCGCGATTTCATTTGTCCGTCGCTGGTGGTCGATGTGGCCGGCGCACTTGCCGTGCATACGTCGGTGCCGGGCAATACATTCAAGGATTTCGTCGACTACGTGAAGTCACGTCCCGGCAAGCTTAACTACGGCGCCGCGGCAGCGAGCAGTGCGCAGGGCCTGACCATGGAATACCTGAAGCTGAAGACCGGCATGGACATCCAGCAGATCGCCTACAAGGGCGGCGCCGGACCGGCGACCACGGCATTGCTGGGGGGCGAAGTGGTTGCCTCGCTGGTCACTACGGCTTCGTTTGTGCCGCATGTGAAAAGCGGCCGCGTCAAGGTGCTGGGCGTGGTGGCGCCGCGGCGCGTTGCCGCATTGCCCGAGGTGCCGACCTTTCTTGAACTCGGTTTCACCGAACTGAAGAACGGCTCATGGCAGGGCGTTTATGTGCCGCTGAAGACCCCGGCACCGGTCGTCAAGCGCCTTTTCGCCGCAGTAACCAAGGTGATGGCCGACCCGTGGGTGGTCGAGCGCCTCGGCGCCGGCGGTGCCGACGTGCTGGTCAGCAAGTCGCCCGAAGATTGCGGTGCCTTCATGAAGACGCAGACCGAGTTCTGGGCTAAGATCGTCAAACAGACCGGCGTGACCGCCGACTGAACGGAGAGGAGTGATTCACGTGACCGAAAACAAGAAAAAATACCGCTTTCTGCTGATTCAGGCGTTTCACCTGCCGCCGACCTCCAAGCACCTGCATCGGTCTGTCGAGGGGCCGAAGGAGCAGTGCCTGATGAATTACGAGGAAAACAAGGGGCTGCTCGAGGACGTCGAATGGGACCTGCACCGAGGACCGCTGGTCACCTACGGCGACTGGCCGGTGGAAACGCGCGAGGAATTCGCGCTGGCGGCGGCGGGGCGCCTGGCGATCGTGCGCGAAGCCTGCGAGAGCGGCAAGTACAACGGCATCGTGCTGCTCGGGGGCGGCGAACCTGGCTTCATCGAGTCACGTGAAATTGCACGGCCCTACGGCGTGGCTGTGACCGCTTGCGCGTTTTCGCAGTTTCACTTCGCCAGCATGCTCGGCAACCGCTTCAGCGTGATCGATCTGTCTGAGCTGCACAACATGTATTACTACGATCTGGTGGTGAAGCACCGCATGGACCGGCGCTGCGCCTCGATCCGCAACATCAACTATCCGCTGCCGCGGCCGCCGCACACCGGCGAGTCGCAGGTGCATCTGGCAAAAAACAGGGTGTTGCGCGGCGAGTCGTCGGAAATCATGGACACGGCGGTGCGCGAAGCGGTGGCGGCCATCGAGGAGGACGGCGCCGAGGTGCTGACCCTCGGTTGTTCGGCGCTGTTCTGGATGCGGCCGATCCTGCAGAAGCGCCTGGCCGAGCTCGGCTGGGAAGTGCCGGTCCTCGAAGGCTACAGCTGTGCGATCACGCTCGCCAAGGCGATGGTCGACATGGGGCTGACCTCAAGCGGGCTGACCTACCCCGGCCCGCATTCGCAGAAGTGGCGGCGCAAAAAACTGTTCTGAGCGCCCGGCCGTTTACGGCTTCGGCGGAACCACGGGCAGCAGCACGAAGGCCGGATGTTCGGGGCCGAAGTGCAGCGTGGTGGTGCCGCCGAACAGCGCCGGCGGGCGGTCGCGCGGTTCGTTGTGCAGAAACGGACCGCAGCCCAGCAGTTCATTCTTGAAGTTCGACAGGCGCGCGCCGGTTGATTTGGCGTATTCGTAATCGCGTCCGCGCACCGTGATGGCGATGCGGTGTCTGGCCGGGATGACGATCGACGTTGGCCACAATTCAATATCGAGTTGCACGATTTCGCCGGGTTTCAGCGGTTGCTTCTCATCATGCGAGTGATAGGGGCGGTAGTCGGTCGACAGTTTTGCATCGAGCTTGCGGTGCGAGGCGCGCAGCCAGCCCTGGGCGACCGGCGTATGCGGATC
>CAZVDN010000035.1:0-16991 GCA_964625665.1 uncultured Streptomyces sp.
GCACGCCCATTTCGCGGCGCTTGCTGCAGAGCCTGAAAGCACGCGCTTCAATCAAGCCGCGCTCGATCAGGCACGCATTTATCAGACCCGCGGCGATCAGGTTCCCGCGGGTTATGTAGTGGCCCGTTCCCTCTTGTCCTATGTGCATACGCTGCCCGCTGCTTTCGATGCGGCGCTGGCGGCGCGGCATGAAAAAAACCGTTGGCTCGATGTCGGCGCCGGTGAGGGACAGGCCGTGCTCGATTATTACGCGCCGCGCTTTGACATCATGCATCCTCTGCCTTACCCGCGGCGCAAAGCCCGTGCGGTGGCGCTTTCCATAGAAGACCGCCGCACCCCGCGCTGGGCCGCAACGGCGGCGCAGCTGGCGGACGGACAGATCCGCTATCTGAGCGGCAGAACACTGCGCGAATACCACGGCGACGAACTGGGCCGCTTTCGGCTGATCACTGATGTGGCCGGCGGCTTTTCCTATACACGCGACCTGTCGCGCCACATGGAAACCGTCTTGGCCGCACTGGAAGTCAACGGCGAATTCTTCACCATGTTGTCCGACGTCCTCACGGCGCAGGGCGGGCAGCGGCCGTATTTCGACCCGGCCGCCTATCTGACCGAAATTGCCCGCGCCGACGGCAGCAGCGCCGACATTTGCAGCTGGCTCCGGCAGATCAGCTGTGTGGAAGTGCACTGCGCCGAGAAAAGCGGCTGGCAACCGCCGGTCAGTACGTTTCATGTGCGCAAGACCTGCGAACACACTGCCGTGCCCCTGCTGCTGCCGGAGTCGTTTGAAGCCGGCACACCGCCTTCACGCCGTTTTCGCGCGGCACACTGAACGACTGGGCTACAATTCCGGCTTTGCCAACCGGACTGCGCGCGGGACGCCCGCCATCGGCCAACGAAGGCGCCGCGCCGGCACTGAAAGAATGCCGTGAACCAGCAAACAGCGGCCGCTCCCGAGCCGATCATCGACGCGCACCATCACATCTGGCGCGTGGCCGAAGTCCCGTGGCTCTCGGGCCCGATCCTGCCGCGGATTTTCGGCGACTACTCTGCGCTGCGTCATGACTATTCCGCCGAACAGCTGATCAGCGAAATCGCGCCGCACGGCGTGGTCAAATCGGTTTACATCCAGATCAACGTCGCGCCGGGCCGCGAAGTTGCCGAGGCCCAATGGGTGCAGTCGGTCGGTGATGCCCACGGTTTTCCGCACGGCATCGTCGCCTATGTCGACCTCGCCGCACCCGATGCAGCAAAGACGCTTGACCGCCTGATGGCCTGCGCCAATCTGCGTGGCATCCGCCAGCAATTGCACTGGCACGAGAAGCCGCTCTACCGCTTCGCCACACGGCCCGACCTGATGAACGATGCGGCGTGGCGCAGTGGACTGCGCGAACTCGAAGCCCGCGGCCTCCTGTTCGAACTGCAGGTGTTCGCCTCGCAAATGGATGATGCGGCAAAACTGGCGCACGCCTTTCCCGGCGTGCAGTTCGTGCTGCTGCATGCCGGCATGCTCGAAGACCGCAGCGCCGCCGGCCTGGCATTGTGGCGCGCCGGCATGGCAAAACTGGCCGCCTGCCCGAACGTCAGCGTCAAACTCTCGGGGCTCGGCACCTTCGAACACGCCTGCACGGCCGAACTGTGGCAACCGGTGGTCCGCGAAACGCTGTCGGTGTTCGGCGCAGAACGCTGCGTTTACGGCAGCAACTATCCGATCGAAAAACTGTGGACCACCTACGACCGCATCATCGCGGTCATGCGCGAATGCACGGCGCACCTCAATGCCGCCGACCGCCACGCCGTGTTTCACGACAACGCGCAGCGGCTCTATCGGTTATGAGCCGGCTGTGAAACGACATTGAAACATCACAGCGCCGATGCTGCCGCCGCCATCGGCCTGATGATCGCGGCCAATGTGCTTTTTGCGTTCAACGACGTCTGGCTGCGGCGCATCGCTGACGGCATCATCCAGACCATCTGGGGCCGATCAGTGCTGTTTCTCGCCATCATGCCCACGACCATGCGGCGCGCCGACTGGTCGGCGGCCTTGAGCACGCACAAGCCGCACCTGCAGATCATCCGCGGCAGCTTTCCGGTGATCGGCGCGGTCCTGATGATCGCCGCCATGGGCGCGATTCCGGTGGCTGATGCGACGGCGATGTTTTTTCTCTCGCCACTGCTCGCTTCGCTGCTGGCGATGCCGCTGCTGCGCGAAAAAATGACGCGCGAGCGCTGGCTGGCGCTGGCGCTCGGACTGGCCGGCATGCTGGTCATCGTACGGCCAGGCAGCAGCGTCTTTCAGTGGGGCCATGTCTGGGCGCTGACCTGCGCCGGCGTGATCGCCTTCTATCAGATCTTCACGGCGTTCGTGACGCGCCACGCCAACGCAAAAACCACGCTGTTTTTCATGGCGGCCACCGCGAGCGTCGTGACCAGCCTGATGGTGCCCTTTGTCTGGAAATGCCCTTCCGCGGAAAACTGGCTGAGCCTCGGCGCCACCAGCCTGATTTATGCTGTCGGCCACGGCATGTACATCGTCGCCCATGCGCGCACCGAAACCACGCGCCTGGCGCCGTTTATCTACACACAGTTGTTCGGCACGGTGGCGGCCGGCTGGTTGTTCTACGGCCAGATCCCGCAGGCATACACCGCAATGGGCGCCGCGCTGATCGCCCTCGGCGGCTGTCTGGTGCTGCTCAGACGCGCGCGGTGAATTCGCGGTAGACCTGGGGCAACAGGCCGCCCTGAAGGTAGGCGGCGAGTTCTTCCTGCGTATCGACGCGCGCTTCGACCGCGACCTCCTCGACCGCACCGTCGGCGCGATGAATGCGCAGCATCAATTCCGCACGCGGCGCCAGTGCCGGCAAGCCGGCCAGATCGAAGGTCTCGCTGCCGTCGAGTTTAAGGCCGGCGAGCGTCTGTAATTTGAAGGTCAGCGGCAGCACGCCCATGCCAACGAGGTTCGAGCGATGAATGTGCTCGAAGCTCTCCGCGGCGACGGCGCGCACGCCAAGCAGCGCCGGCCCCTTTGCCGCCCAGTCGCGCGACGAACCCGCGCCGTATTCGCGGCCGGCTATGATGATCAACGGTACGCCGCGCTCACGGTAAATCTCGGCGGCATCAAAAATCGCCTGCACCGTGCCATCGGGATGGACGCGCGTCACGCCGCCTTCGGTGCCGGCGACCATCGCGTTCTTCAACCGCGGCGAATCGAGCGTGGCGCGCATTGCCACTTCATGATTGCCGCGGCGGATGCCGTAGGCGTGAAATTCTTTTTGCGTCAAACCGCGCGCCGTCAGGTAGCGGCCGGCCGGGCTGTCGGGCGCAATGCGTCCGGCGGGCGCCAGATGATCGGTGGTGATCATGTCGCCGAGGATCGCCAGCGGGCGCATGCCGGTGAAATCCTGCAAAGCGGCCGGCGCGGCCGGCAGGTTCTGAAAAAACGGCGGCATGCGCAGGAAGGTGCTTGCTTCGCGCCAGGCAAAACGCTCGCTCGGTTCGCCCTTGAGCGCGCGCCATTCGGCGGCACCTTCAAAAAGATTTGCGTAACTCGCGCGATAGAGTTCCGGCGTGAGACAGGCGGCCAGCACCGCTGCAACTTCTTTCGCCGTCGGCCAGAGTTCGCGCAGATAGACGGCCTTGCCGCCGTCGTCGCGGCCCACCGGCTGGCGCGTCAGATCGCAGCCGATGTTGCCGGCAATCGCATAGGCGATCACCAGCGCCGGCGATGCAAGATAGGCGGCGCGCGCGAACGGATGCACGCGGCCTTCGAAATTGCGGTTGCCCGACAGCACCGCGACTGAAACGAGTTCGCCGTTTTTGACGGCGGCCTCGATTTCCGGCGCCAGCGGCCCCGAATTGCCATTGCAGGTCGTGCAACCGTGACCAACCAGCTGGAAGCCAAGTTTCTCCAGCGGTGCATAAAGCCCGGCGCGCGCAAGATATTCGCTGACGACCTTGGAACCGGGTGCGAATGAAGTCTTCACCCAGGGTTTGGCCGTCATGCCGCGCGCGACGGCATTGCGCGCGAGCAACCCTGCCGTGATCATGTTGGCGGGATTCGACGTGTTGGTGCAACTGGTGATCGCCGCGATGACCAGATCGCCGTCACCGAGATCGAATTCGCGGCCTTCGACCGCCACGCGTTTGTCGGGCGCAGCGCGACCGTCGCGCGCCAGCGTCGGCATTTCTTTGATGAAACCGCGCGCCACCTCGCTCAAGGCCACACGCTCCTGCGGACGGCGCGGCCCCGCGACACAGGGTTCGATGTTCGAGAGGTCGATTTCGAGCGTGCTGTCGAATGCGGGTTCGGGCGTCGATGCATCGCGCCACAGGCCTTGCGCCTGCGAATAGGCCTTGGCCAGCGCGATGGTCTGCGCATCACGCCCGGTGAACGCCAGAAAATCCAGACAGGGCTGATCGACGGGGAAGTAAACACAGATTGCGCCGTATTCTGGCGCCATGTTGGCAATGGTGGCGCGATCGGCCACCGGCAGCGCATCGAGGCCGGCACCGTAAAATTCGACGAACTTGCCGATCACCTTGTGGCGACGCAACAGTTCGGTCATGGTCAAGACGACATCGGTGGCCGTCGCGCCCGCCGGCAGTTTGCCGCTGACGCGCACACCGACGACTTCCGGCACGGCCAGGGTCAGCGCGCGGCCGAGCATCGCCGCCTCGGCCTCGATACCGCCGACGCCCCAGCCGAGCACACCGATGCCATTGACCATCGGCGTGTGGCTGTCGTTGCAGACCAGCGTATCGGGATAGGCCATTGCGACCGTGCCCTCACCTTCGCCATCGTTCCACACCACGCGCGCGAGACGCTCGACGTTGATCTGGTGCACGATGCCGCTGTCGGGCGGCACCACACGGAAATTGCGGAAGGCGCCCTGACACCACGCCAGAAACTCGAAACGCTCGCGGTTGCGCGCGTATTCAACCTCGATATTCCTGCGCGCGGCATCGGCGCTGCCGGCGAAGTCGGCGACGATCGAGTGGTCGATGACGAAATCGACCGGAATTTGCGGATTCACCGACAGCGGATCGCCACCCGCCGCCGCCACCGCGTCGCGCAGCGCTGCGAGATCGACCATGACCGGAATGCCGAGCATGTCCTGCAGCAGCACACGCGCGGGCCAGAAGGGAATTTCCATGCCGCGTTCACCGCGCGCCATCGCCTCCAGCATCGCCGCATCGACTTCGGGCGAAGCGGCGTGTCGCGCGAGATTTTCGGCCAGCACGCGCAGCGACAGCGGCAGTTTCGCCAGCCCGGCATGGGCCGCATCGGCTTCAAGTGCGCGCAGGCTGACATAACGATACGGCGTGCCGTTGACGTCCAGCGTCTGCACGGCGCGCGTGAAAAGATCACTCATCGGGGTTCCATTCGGCTTTCAGTACACCACTGCGCAAAGCCGCAGCGGCGATTAACGCGGCAATTACGGTCTACTTCCTGACGGGCGCTGCAGCCTTGGCCGGCAACCGGATCTGCGTCTGCGTAACGATGGCAACACGGCTGTTGTCGCTGGAGTTGCGGATGGTCGTCTGCCACACCATGGTGGTGCGGCCGGCGTGCAGCAGTTCCGCGGTTGCCTTCATCACGGGGCCGAGGCCCGCCGCGAAAAAATTGGTTTTCGATTCGAGCGTCGACGTGCGCTCGCCCGGTTTGAGGTTGGCAACGGTTGCCGCCGCCCCGACCACATCGGCGAATGCCATCAGCACGCCGCCGTTGACGCGCGCGGCGTTGTTCAAATGCAGCGGCTTGACGCGCATCTCGGCGCGCAGCTGCTTGCGGCCGACGGAAATGATCTTGACGCCGAGCGCGCGCGAAATTGCGTTGCTGATGACGCGCGCGGCGCCCTTGCGGCGGTCCGCCGGGGTCTTGGCGGATTTTTTGACGAGCAGCATGTGCAGGTTCCTGTGAATTATTCGGGTTTGATGCCGGCCGCCTTGACGACCTTTTCCCACTTCGCCATGTCGTCGCGAATGACGGCGGCGAACTGCTCGGGCGTGCCGGCGAGCGGTTCGGCACCGTCGTCGAGAAAACGTTTGCGCGCCGCCGGGTCCTGCGTGGCGCGCGACGCGGCGTCGTGGATTTTAGCGATGATTTCGCGCGGCGTGCCGCCGGGTGCCAGCAGACCGTACCACTGCACCGATTCATAACCGGGCACGCCGGCCTCGGCGATGGTCGGAATGTCCGGCATGACGCTCGAACGCTTGAGGCTGGTGACACCGAGCGCGCGCAGGCGGCCGTTACGTATATAGGGAATCACCGTCAGCATGGTGCCGGTCAACGCCACCACCTGTCCGGAAAGCAAGTCGAACACCGCCGGCGCAGAGCCTTTGTAGGGCACATGCTCCAGCCGCATGCCGGTCATCAGCATCAGTAATTCCATCGACAGATGCAGGCTGCTGCCGACGCCGGCGGACGCATAGTTCAGCGTGCCCGGCCGCGCCTTGGCCAGAGCAACAAAGTCCTTCACCGTCTTCGACGGCAGCGACGGATGCACCACCAGCACATTGGGCAGAGACACGATCTGCGACAGCGGCGCAAAATCGCGCACCGTGTCATAGGGCAGCTTCTTGTAGACGAAGGGATTGATGGTCATGGTGCTGATGCCCATCAGCAGCGTGTGCCCGTCGGGCGCGGCGCGTGCCACCGCCTCGCTGCCGATGATCATCGCGGCGCCCGCGCGGTTCTCGACCACCACCTGCTGACCGAGAATCTCGCTCATCTTCGGCGCGATGGTGCGCGCCGTAATGTCGGTGCCGCCGCCGGCCACCGAGGGCACGATGACGCGGATCGGTTTGCTTGGAAACGATTGCGCCGATACCGGCGGCGTCACCGACAGGAGCAATAACCCGATGGTCAAAGCCTGCCTCATGCCGCCCTCAATCCGCCTTGATGTTCGCCGCGCGCGCGAGCTTGATCGAGGCGGCGATGTCGTCGCGTATCCATTGATCAAAGGCCTGCGGCGTCATCGGCGCCGGTTCGACGCCGAGCGCAATCCAGCGGTTGCGCACGTCTTCGGCGCGCATGATGTCGGTGATTTCACGATTGAGCTTCTCGACGATGGCGCGCGGCGTTTTCGCCGGTGCGAGCATGCCGTACCAGTATTCGTAGCGATAGCCGGGCAGCCCCGATTCGGCGATGGTCGGAATGTCCGGAAACTGCGTCGCGCGTTTGGCGCCCGACACGCCGACCGCCTGCGCGCGGCCGTCTTTCACCAGATTGAGCGCGCTGGCCAGCGGCGAGAGGAAAAACTGCACGCGGCCGGTCATGGTCTCGGTGATTGCTTCTGGAATGCCCTTGAACGGCACGTGCACGACATCGATGCCCGCCATGTTCTTGAACAACTCGGCGGCAAAATGCGCGCCGCTGCCGATGCCCGCCGAGGAAAAATTGAACTGCCCCGGCTTGGCCTTCGCCATCGCAATCAGGTCTTTCGCCGATTTGGCATTGAGCGCCGGCGACACCAGCAGCAATGCCGGGCCGCTCGCGGTCATCGTGATGCCGGCGAAATCCTTGACCGTATCGTAGGGCAGCTTGGCAAAGATGGCCGCCGCGACCGAGTGCGCGTTCGACACCGAAAGCAGCGTATGACCGTCAGGATTGGCGTTGGCAACGATGTTCGCAGCGATGGTGCCGCCGGCGCCGGGCCGGTTGTCGGTGACGATCTGCTGGTGCCAGCGCTCGCTGAGTTTCTGTCCGAGAAAACGCGCCGTGATGTCGGGGCCGCCGCCGGGCGTGAAGCCGATGACGATGCGCACCGGGCGTTGCGGATACGAAGCGGCCTGGTCGGCAGCCGCCGCTTGTGCGACCAACCCTGCCGACAGGGCGATGGCGATGCCATTAACAATGATGTTCATGCAGAATTCCTCCGGGCCGCTACATTACCATCGAATGCGGGCCCGGTGAACGCGGCGCGCCCGGTTGCGCGCGGTTCTGCATGCTACAGTGGCGCCCTCGCATTTCAACGGATCCGCCATGCAACGCACGCACTGCCTTCGACTCGCCTGTATTGCTTTGCTGCTGCACGCAGCGCCCGCGGTTCTCGCCCAGGATTACCCCAGCAAGCCTGTGCGCATCGTCGTGCCGTTTGCACCGGGCGGCGGCACCGACCTTTCGGCGCGCATCGTCGCGCAGAAACTCACGGAAAGCCTCGGCGCCAACTTCGTGGTCGATAACCGCCCCGGCGCGGCCGGCATCGTCGGCACCGAAGCCGTGGCGAAATCGAAACCCGACGGTTACGCACTGCTGGTGGTCAGCAGCAGCCACGCCATGAATCCGGCGATGTATTCGAAGCTCCCCTACGACACCGCGCGCGATTTCGTGCCGGTGTCGCTGCTGCTGTCGGGGCCGACGCTGGTCGTTGCGCACCCTTCACTGCCGGCAAAAACCGCGCGTGAGGTCATCGCGCTGGCCAAAGCGAAACCGGGCGTATTGACCTTCGCTTCGGCGGGCCACGGCACGCCGCCGCACATGGCCGGCGAATTGTTCAAATCGCTGGCAAAGGTGGACATTCTGCATATTCCCTACAAGGGCAACGGCCCGGCTTACACGGATCTGATGGCCGGACAGGTATCGCTGATGTTCCCGAACATCGCCACCTCGCTGCCTTATGTAAAGACCGGCCGCATGCGTTCCATCGGCGTTGGCAGCAAGCAGCGCTCGCAGATCGCGCCGGAGATTCCGACCGTTCATGAGTCAGGCCTGCCCGGTTACGAAATGGGTTCCTGGTTCGGACTGCTCGCCCCGGCCGGCACACCGCCGGCGGTGATCGCCCGGCTGCAACCGGAGATCACGAAGATTTTCAAAATGGCCGATGTGCGCGAAAAACTCTTTGCGCAGGGCGTCGAGCCGGTTGGCAGCACACCCCAGGAATTCGCCGCGTTTCTGCAGAACGAAACGACGGTGTGGGCGAAGGTGATTAAGACTTCGGGCTTGAAACCCGAATAGGCGTTACGCTGCGTCCGGCGCGCCTTATTTCCAGCCGATCCACTCGCAAATGCCACGCCCCATGATCCATTCCATGTCCTCTTTGGAAAAGAACGGCATGTGTTCGGTGAACATGGTGACGCAGTCTTTCAGGGGGCACGGCAACCGCGACAGATCCGATCCCCAGAACATGCGTTTCGGCCCGAAGGCGGCGTGCACCTGCTTAAGGTAAGGGTGCCAGAATTTGAATGGGTATTTGTCCGTCGTGAACTGCGGCAGGCAGCTCGTTTTCACCGCGACGTTCGGCCGCTTGCCCAGCGCCAGCAGTTTGTCGAAATCGCCGAGGCCGGCTTCGTCCTTGGTGTTGTTGAGGCCGAGATGGTCGATGATCAGCTTCAGGCCAGGGTGCCGCTCGGCCACCGCATCGATGAAATGCAGGTCCGGGTGTTTGACCAGCATCATGATCGGCACGCCGGCCCTTTCGGCTGCGACCCATACCGGGTTCATCTTGCCCTCGACCAGCAGCGGCCGCATCGACGGGCGGTGAAACGTGAAGCGCATGCCGAGCAGGCCCGGCGTTTTCTTCAGATTGGCAATCTGTTCGAGCACGTTCGGCGCTTCCGGATCGAAACGCCCCATGGCGGCGAATTTGTCGGGATATTTTTGCGCGGCGGCAATCACCACGTCGTTGCGGTCACCCTCGAACGACGGCGGCACCAGCACCGAACGCGTCACGCCGGCTTCGGTCATCACGCCAAGCAGTTCTTCAGCAGTGATCGGCGTGGCGCGGTGCGGTTCGTGACGTGCCGGCCACGGACGTTCGGGTGTGCTGGCGGCCCAGATATGCACTTGCGCGTCGACGATCATCATGCCTGCAGCTCCTTCATGAATGCGGAAAAGGCGCGAGTATATCGCAGCCGATGCGGCACCTATTTTCCGGCGGCGAGAAAATCGAGCACGATGCGATTGAACTCGTCGGGGTTGGCCTTCGAGAACGAATGCCCGCC
This sequence comes from uncultured Streptomyces sp., assembly GCA_964625665.1. Lineage (GTDB taxonomy): Bacteria > Pseudomonadota > Gammaproteobacteria > Burkholderiales > SG8-41 > PALSA-1004. Next base: position 9,943 of record CAZVDN010000035.1, read on the forward strand.
GCCTTTCGGAATGACCAGCTTCGCACCGGGAATCGTGCGCGCGATGTACTCGGCGTGATAACTCGGCGTGATGTAATCGTTGTCGCAGGTCAGCACGAGCGTCGGCGCCTTGATCTTCGCCAGCCCGGCGCGGCGGTCGAAGGCCAGCAGCGCATTGATGCGGCCGACCGAGATATCGACCGAGCTGCTTTTGGTCGGCGCGTTTTTCTGCTCTTCGGTGATTTCGTCGTCGTGGCTGTTGACGTATTCCGGCGGATAGAGAAACAACGGGTGAAACATCGCATGCAGTTCCGGCCCGCATTGCTGATACATGGCACGGCGCGCCTCGAACAGACGCCGGAACCACGGGTCGCAATGCGTCCATGTGCTCGATAGCACCAGCCGCGCAATGCGCTGCGGCTGCGTGATCGCCAGTGTCTGGCCGATGGCGCCGCCAGTGGAAAGGCCGACGATGTGCGCACGCTCGATTTTCAGGCCGTCCATCAGCGCCGCCAGTTCGGCCGCCATCTGATCAACCGAGAAGTTTTTCTGCAGCCGGTCGCTGCTGCCGGTGCCGCGCTGATCGTAGGTGACGACCTTGTAGTGTTTGGCGAAAACCGGCACCTGCGGCTGCCAGTAACGCGCCACACCGTTGAGGCCGCTGACGAATATCAGCGGATGGCCCTCGCCGGCCACTTCGTAATTGATCTCGCCACCGTCGTATGCAAGTTTCGGCATTGCGCTCTCCTCCTTGAATTATCTGACTGTCTCGCCCTCGCCGACGAACTGCAGACGCGCCAGATGCGCGTAAAGTCCGTCGGCGCGGATCAATTCTTCATGCGTGCCCATCGAATGAATGCGGCCATGCTCCATGACGATGATGCGATCGGCCGTGCGCACCGTGGCCAGCCGGTGCGCGATCACCAGTGTCGTGCGGCCGCGTTCAAGGTGTTCGAGCGCCGCGGCGACCTGACGTTCCGATTCGGCATCGAGCGAACTCGTCGCCTCATCGAGCAAAAGTATCGGCCGGTCGGCGAGCAGTGCGCGCGCAATCGACAGGCGCTGGCGCTGTCCGCCGGACAGGCGCACGCCGCGCTCGCCAAGTTCAGTGTCGAAGCCCTGCGGCAGACGTTCGATGAATTCGAGTGCGTGCGCCGCCGCACAGGCTTCGCGCACTTCTTCGGCCGTAGCGCCGGGCCGGCCAAAACGCACATTCTCGGTGACGCTGGTCGCAAAAATCACCGGGTCCTGCGGCACCAATGCGATGGCGCGACGGACGTCGTGCGCGTCGCAATGCCGGATATCACCGCCGTCGAGCAGTACGCGTCCCGATTGCGGATCGTAAAAACGCAGCAGGAGCGCAAACAACGTCGATTTGCCGGCGCCCGACGGCCCGACCAGCGCCACACGCTCGCCGGGATCGACGGCAAACGACAGCGGCCCCGCAGCAACGGTCTCCGGCCGTGTCGGGTAGGAGAACACCACCTCATCAAAACGGATCGCGCCGCGAATGCGTTCAGGTAACTGCAATGGCGGCTGCGCCACAGTGAGCACCGGCTGTTCGTCGAGCAACTCCATCAGGCGTTCGGTGGCGCCGGCGGCGCGCTGGATTTCGCCCCACACTTCGGACACCACGCCGGCACTGGCGGCGACGATGCCGGCGTAAAACACAAACGCCGACAATTCGCCGGCGGTGAGGCGCCCTTCAAACACATCGTGACCGCCGATCCACAGAATCACGCCGACCGCGCAGAAACCGATCAGCATCACCAGCGAAATCAGCCAGGCCTTGACGCGCACGCGGTCGACACCGGTGGCATACGCCGCTTCGGCCGCAGCGACGAAATGGTCGCGCGTGCGCGCCTCATGCCGGTAAGCCTGCACGGTACGAATTTCATGCAGCGATTCGTCGATGTGGGCGGTGACGTCGGCAACACGGTCCTGATTGGCCCGCGAGAGCCGGCGCACACGGCGGCCCATCAGCAGAATCGGAATCAGCGTTGCCGGCACGCCGAGCACAATCAGCGCGGCGAGCTTCACGCTGGTCGCAAACAACATCGCCAGCGCACCGAGCATCATCAGGCCGTTGCGCAAAAACATCGAGAAGCCGAAACCGATGACCTGGCGGATCTGTTCGGAATCGTTGGTGATGCGCGAGGAGATTTCACCGGTGCGCGATGAATCGAAAAACGCCGGCGACAAGGTCAGCACATGCGCGAAAGCCGCACAACGCAGATCGGCGATGATGCGCTCACCGACGCTCATCATCAGGTAAAAACGCGTCCACGTCGCCGCCGCCAGGAGTACCGCCACAGCCACCACCGCGGCCAGCGCGGCATTGAGCAATTGCGGATCGCGGCTGCCGAACCCGGCGTCGATGACATGGCGCAGGCCCTGACCGAGCGCCAGCACGCAGCCAGCCGCCGTCATCAGCGCGATCAGGGCAATCGCCACGCGCCCGCGATAGGGCGCCACGAAGCGCCACAGGCGTTTGAGGTGGGCCAGCGACGAGCGTTGAGCCGCCAGCTTGCTTTCGGCCTCACCGCTCACGCCTTACACCTCATTGCTTGTACGACGGTTGCTGGCGGTCGAGCATGCGCAGAAGCGCCCGCCACTCGCCTTTTTTCTCCTGATAGCCGGGGCGCTCGAACTGGCGCGCGACTTTCTCGGCAATTTCCTGCGGCGGCATGCGCAGCTTCGAACCGCCGGCCAGCGCGCTGATCTGCGCCTGACAGGCGCGCTCGAGGTAATACATGTAGTCGAAGGCCTGACGCACCGTGGTGCCGCAGGTCAACAGGCCGTGATTGCAGAGGATCATGGTCATGCGTGTGCCGAGATCGGCGATCAGGCGCTGTTGCTCGTCGAGATCGAGCGCGACGCCTTCGTAATCGTGATAACCGACGTTGCCGGTCAGACGCATCGCATGCTGCGAAATCGGCAGCAAGCCGTGTTCCTGCGCGGAGACGCCGACGCCCGCCGCGGTGTGCGTGTGTATGACGCAGTTGATTTCAGGACGGCCGCGGTGCACGGCGCTGTGAATCACGTAGCCGGCCGCATTGATGCCGAGGCCTGTCGGATCGTCAACGATTTCGCCGTCTGCAGTGACCTTGACCAGATTCGAGGCGGTGATCTCGTCCCACAACAAACCGAAAGCGTTGATCAGGAAATGGTGCGGCTCGCCGGGCACGCGCGCCGAGATATGCGTGTAGATCAGATCGGTCATGCGGAAATGCGCGGCCAGCCGATAGCAGGCGGCGAGATTGACGCGCCATTCCCATTCTTCGGCACTGACGCGGCCCTGCATGGACGGCACGCCCAACGGATCGATTACTGTGTTCATCGCCTGCTCCTCGGTTTGATGCGCCTGATGTGCTGCTGCATTTTTTGCGAGGCCGTATTATCAACCGTCCGGGCACAGCGCGCAAAACGGGCGGCGCCGGGCGCGACTGATTCGACGTAGAATCGCCGCTCGGGACTTCATCGGGAGGACGCAGGACATGAGCGGCACGGGAGAATTTGCAGGCAAGGTCGTTGTCATTACCGGCGGCGCGCGCAACATCGGCCGCGCGCTGGCGCTTGAAATGGCGGCCGCGGGTGCCGCAGTGTGCGTCAATTCGCGCGGCTCGCAGGCGGAACTCGCTTCGCTGGTCTCTGAGATCAAGGCGGCGGGCGGACGCGCCATCAGCCACGTCGGTGATGTCACCGATCCCGCGGCCGTCAAACAGATGGTCAAGGCCACCGTCGACGCCTTCGGCCGCATCGACATCCTGGTTAACGGCGCGGTGGTGCACGTGGTCAAACCGTTTATCGAGATCACGCCGGAGGAATGGCGCAAAACCATCGCCGTCGTGCTCGACGGTGCGTTTTACTGCACCCAGGCCTGCATCCCGGAAATGCTCAAAGCCGGCGGCGGCACGGTCATCAACATGGGCGGCGCAGCCGGCCATCTGCCGCTGTGGCGGCGCGCGCCGACCTCGGCAGCCAAAGCAGGCCTCGCCGGCCTGACCCGCGCGCTGGCGCAGGAATTTGCCGGCCAGAACATCAATGTCAATTGCGTCGCGCCGGGCCCCGTCAACACCGAGCGCAGCACGCCGCTGACCTTCGACATGAAACAGATTCCCACCGGGCGTTTTGCCGAAATCAGCGAAGTCACCGCACTGATCAAGCTGCTGTGCGGCGCGCAGGGCCGTTACATCACCGGGCAGACCATCCACGTCAACGGCGGCTTTTACATGAACAACTGAAGCGTCTCCGCTGCGCCTTCCGGGCCGGCTTTGTGTCATGATAGCCACCGGCGCACGCCACAAAACAATAAACGGCGGCGCCGCTAACCCGGAGGACCATCATGCGCTCGATTTTCGTTTCGCTTGCCGTCACCGCTTTGCCGGCCCTTTTCGCCGCCATGCCGGCCCGTGCCGCTGAAGACAGTTATCCTTCCCGTACCATTCGCTGGATCGTGCCCTATCCGCCGGGCGGCACCACCGACATCCTCGCGCGCATCATGGCGCAGCGTTTGTCCGAACGCCTCAATCAGCAGGTGGTGGTGGACAACCGCGGCGGTGCCGGCAACAACATCGGTACCGATATCGCACTGAAGTCGCAAGCCGATGGTTATACGTTGTTGCTGGTCAATCCGGCCAATGCCATCAACGCGACGCTCTACACCAAACTGCCCTTCGATTTTCTGCGCGACTGGGCGCCGGTCGCCGGCATCATCCGCGTGCCCAACGTGATGGAGGTCACCACCTCATTGCCCGTAAAAACAGTCGCCGAGTTCATCAATCATGTCAAAGCGAATCCGGGCAAGGTGATCCTCGCCTCTTCCGGCAGCGGCACTTCGGTCCATCTGTCCGGCGAACTGTTCAAATCCATGGCGGGCATCGATATGACCCATGTGCCCTACAAGGGCGCGGGGCCGGCCTTCCCGGACCTGATCGGCGGCCAGGTGCATGTGATGTTCGACAACATGCCTTCGTCGATTGAATTCATCAAGAGCGGCAAGCTGCGCGCGCTCGGCGTCACCACTGCCAAACGCTCGGCACAGCTGCCCGACGTGCCTACCGTGGCCGAAACGGTCGCCGGTTACGAGGCCAGCGCATGGTTCGGCGTCGGCATGCCGAAGGGCGCACCGGCGGCGAACATCGCCAAACTCAACCGCGAGATCAACGCCATTCTCGCCGAACCGAAAACACGCGCGCGCCTCGCCGAACTCGGCGGCGATCCGCTGATCGGCACGCCGGCGGAATTCGGCGCCATTCACTCGGCAGAAACCGAAAAATGGGCAAAGGTGGTCAAGAGTTCCGGCGCGCGCGTCGAATGACCCGTCAGGCATCGCAAATCGAACCGGATGCAGCGCAATGACCGGCAATCGGCTACATCTGCAGGAAGCCTTCAGCGCGCCGCCGGCACGATTTTCCAGACCCCGGTAATCGGCTGCGCCTTTGCGGCGTAGCCGATGGCCGGCAAACCGAACAGGTCGGTCAGCGTGCGCAACACGCTGTAGTGATCGATGCGTTGCGCGTAACTGCCCTGCCTGACCATCGGCCCGACGAACACCGTGGCAATGCGGTTGCCCTCGCTGCCGTCGTCTTCATCAAAGGTCAGAATCAGCAGACCGTTGTTCTTTTCCGCCCACTGCACGAAACCATCGAGATTTTTCTTCAGCCACTGGTCGCCGCGGATGATGGTGTCGGGTTCGCGACCGTCGTGCATGTCGTTCTGCTGGTCCGGAACCACGAATGAAACGGTCGGCAGCTTCGCATAGTCGGCGGGAAAATCCGCAAACCGCAGATTGGACTCCGGGGCGACATTCTGCCCCTGCCAGTTGACCATCGGATTGTGTTTGCGCTGGTAATGCCCGTGCATGCAGCCGCCAAAACCGATTGTCGGCATCGATTCGGAATACGTGGCAAAGGTAAAGCCGGCGCGCGTCAGCAGGCTCGCCAGATTCTCGGTTCTGAAGGTGTAAGGACAGGAATTGTCGCTGACCCCCATGGTAGAGCCGGCAAACAGCGCGAGGTAATTCGGCTGGCTCGGATGCGTGACGCCGAAGGACTGCGTAAACAGCGCACCGCGGTTGGCCAGCATGTTGATGTATTGCGCAGCCATGTTGCCGATGATGCGCGAATAGGCGCGGTTCTCCTCGACAACGATGACGACGCGGTCGGGACGCGGCAGTTTCTGGACGACCTCCTGCGCTGCCGGGGCCAGCGCGGCGCCGGCCCCGAAAAGCGCCAAACAAAAGCGCAGCGCCTGCAACATCGCTTACTGCGGCTGGAACTTGATGTCGCGGATCAGCTTGCCGTATTTGGCGTAATCGCTTTTCAGCACCGAGGCAAAATAATCGGGCGATTCATTGACGATGAAGAGGCCCGCCGAGGTGAGTTTGTCCTTGACGTCCGGCAGCGACATCGCGCGGTTGATTTCGGCATTGAGCAGGTTGACGATTTCGCGCGGCGTGCCGGCCGGCGCAATGAAACCGAACCAGCCGCGCGAATCGTAGCCCGGCACGCTCTCGGCCACCGTTGGCACGCCCTCGAAAGTCGAAACGCGGGTCGGGTTGGTGACTGCCAGCAGGCGCAGCTTGCCGGAACGGATGTGCGGCGTCAGGCCGGTGATGCCGTCGATCGCCGCATCGATATGTCCGCCGATCAGGTCGGTGGCGATCTGTGCGCTGCCCTTGTAAGGCACGTGCACATAGGTGAAGCCCGCCATCACGCGCAGCAATTCGATCGTCATGTGCGGAAAGCCGCCCTCGCCGTTGGATCCGAAGGTGATCTTGTTCGGATTGGCCTTGGCGTAAGTCACAAGGTCCTTCACCGTCTTGAACGGCACGCTCGGATGCACGACGAGGCCGAGAAAATTCGTTGTCGACAGCGCGATCGGCGCAAAGTCCTTGAACACGTCGTAGGGCAGTTTCTTGTAGGTATGGGGCATCACCACCATGTTGCCGCCCTGCCCGGCGATGATCGTATAACCGTCCGGCGGCGAATTCTTGCCGAGTTCCATGCCAAGCTGGCCTGCAGCGCCTGCACGGTTGTCGACGATCACGGTCTGACCGAGGCGCTCGG
>CAZVDN010000036.1:0-16709 GCA_964625665.1 uncultured Streptomyces sp.
GCTTGAAGTTGTCGTCGGCAAAGACCATCAGCACGGTATCTTCGCCCTGTTCCTGGATTTCAACACGCGCGTCGGAACCCTTGAAGTCGAAGCGGTTGGTGACCTCCTTGTTGCATTGCTCGACCGCGTTCTTGATTTCGACCTTGTTCACTTCTGAAACGATATCGAACGTTGGCATGATTTGGGTCTCCCGTGGATTACCGTTTTGGGAATCTGAATGAGGTTTTCACCCCGGCGGAATTTCCATCGCGCGTAGACATTCAGATCCGATGGATTGCGTGATCAGTGTTTCTTTTTCAGTTTCACCGTTTGCACGATGGCCGGCAGGGCCGTCGAGTCGTCGAATTCGGCGGCGGCTTCAACCGCGCGCAAGGCGATTTGCGCGGCCGATAGTTTGGGGTCGTCGTAACTTGCATACATCGCGCCGAGGGCGAGATCGGTGCCGCTGCCGATGGCGTAGAACTTCACGTATTCCTGCACTGTGCGGTGGGCGCCGACGCCGAAGATGCCGTGCGGATTGGCCATCAGCACGTCGAAGCGGCTTGATTCGATGGTGTCGTCCTTGTCGCCGCCGGTGACGAGAAAATACTCGTCCTTCAGCACCGTGTGCAGGGTCTGCCAGGTCTTGAAGATGTTGAGCGTGGTGTCGAAGCGCGGTTTGACCTTCGGTCGCGCGAAATAATCGCGCATGATGATCTTGAAGGTCGCGCCGCCGGCGGCGCCGATCCAGGTGTCGCCGGCGCGCACGATCTTGTCGTTGTTGGCGATGTATTTCGCCGATTCCTTGCCGGTGCCCCATTTGGTGAGCGTGTCACCGGCAATGGCGGCCATGCCGTTTTTGCGGACGACGACGATGGTGGTCATGTGCCTGTCCGTTCCGTTTGCGTCTTAGCCAAAATGGCAAACGTAATCGAGCGTTTCCAGTGCCTCGATATCGAAGGCGCTGTTGCCGGCGACCTTGAAGCTCTCGCCCGCGCGCACCACGCGCGGTGCTTCACCGGCCAGTGTGATGCGGCAGCTGCCGCCGGTGATTTCCATCAGTTCCGGTGCGCCGGTGTTGAATGTGAGTTTGCTCGGGAAAATGACGCCGACTGATTTGCGCGTGCCATCGGCGAAGATCACGGTGTGGCTGACGCACTTGCCGTCGAAATAGACGTTGGCTTTTTTGACGACGCTGACATTATCGAATTGGGACATGGCGAATTCCGTTATTTGCGTTTGCGTTTGAGATTGGCGGCGATGCGCATGCGCAGCGCATTGAGCTTGATGAAGCCGGCGGCATCCATCTGGTTGTAGGCGCCCTGATCGTCCTCGAAGGTGGCGATGCGCGGATCGAACAGCGAATCGCGGTCCGAATCGCGGCCGACGACGATGACGTTGCCCTTGTAGAGTTTGATGCGCACGTAGCCGTTGACGTTGCCCTGCGAGGCATCGATCATGGTCTGCAGCATGCGGCGCTCGGGGCTCCACCAGTAGCCGTTGTAAATCAGCGAGGCGTAACGCGGCATCAGGTCGTCCTTCAGATGCGCGACTTCGCGGTCGAGCGTGATCGATTCGATTGCGCGGTGGGCGCGCATCATGATGGTGCCGCCCGGGGTTTCATAGCAGCCGCGCGACTTCATGCCGACATAGCGGTTCTCGACGAGGTCGAGGCGGCCAATGCCGTGTTTGCCGCCCAGCTGGTTGAGTTTCTCCAGCACTTTAGCCGGCGTCAGTTTTTTGCCGTTGATGGCGACGATATCGCCCTTGCGGTATTCGAGGTCGATGTACTCGGCGCGGTTTGGCGCCTTCTCCGGCGACACCGTCCAGCGCCACATCGATTCTTCGGGCTCGCGCGACGGGTCTTCGAGCATGCGGCCTTCGTAGGAGATGTGCAGCAGGTTCGCATCCATCGAGTAGGGCGAGCCTTTTTTCTTTTTCATCTCGACCGGAATACCGTGTTTCTCGGCGTACTTCAGCAGCGTCTCGCGCGAGGTGAGGTTCCATTCGCGCCACGGCGCGATGACGCGGATGCCCGGTTCGAGCGCGTAGTAGCCGAGTTCGAAACGCACCTGGTCATTGCCCTTGCCGGTGGCGCCGTGGCTCACCGCATCGGCACCGGTCTTTCTGGCGATTTCAATCTGGCGCTTGGCGATCAGCGGCCGCGCGATCGAGGTGCCCAGCAGGTACTCGCCCTCGTAAATCGCGTTGGCACGGAACATCGGGAAGACGAAGTCGCGCACGAACTCTTCGCGCAGGTCGTCGATGAAGATTTCCTTCACGCCCATCTTCTTCGCCTTGGCGCGCGCCGGCGAGACTTCCTCCCCCTGGCCGATGTCGGCGGTGAAGGTGACGATTTCACATTGGTAGGTGTCCTGCAGCCATTTGAGAATGACCGAGGTATCGAGTCCGCCCGAATAGGCGAGCACTACTTTGTTGATGTCGGACATGCGGGTTCCAGAAGGCGAAAAGGCAGGATTTTATGCGGACACTGCCCCGAGAGCCAGCGGAATCCGCGCCGCGCGCCGCGGGCAGGCGGCTTATTTCAGGGCGATGCCCAGCGCCTCGAATTTCCCGAATTCGCCGTCGGCCGGCGTGCGGAATTCGGCCTGCGAGGCGGGGTCGCTGCGGTAGTGGCCGATGATCAGCGGCAGGCGCACCAGATTGCGCCCCGAGTTCTCAAGCAGCTTCCACCAGATGGCGTCACCAATGACGCGGATCAGGCTGCCGTCGCCGAAGCGATAGGGGTAACGCGGCATGCCCACGTGCGCCGCCATGCGCCAGAGCGTGGCCGGGCCGTAGGCCGCGCGCTTGCCGTCGCCGCTGCCGAAACGCACGCGTTTGCCGGGCACCGGCGGCCAGTCGGGCGGGCAGGGTTCTTCCTCGATGTCGTAGGCGAAACGCACGGCGTCGGTGTCCGCGGCATTGAAGCAGATGCGCCAGTCGCCCGCCGCGAGCACGACCTCGGGGTCGTCTTCCAGGACGTTCTGCAGCAATTCGATGGCATTGGGCGCCAGACGGTCGTCGATGTTGAGGTTCATGACGAAAGGCGTGCGTACCAGCGACAGCGCGACATTCCACGCCTGATAGACGGTCAGTGCATCGGATGCGCTGACCTTGCTGCCGGCAAGCCAGCCGGGTGCGACATCGCCTTCGTCAAACACATAGACGACTTCGTATGGCACCGTCTGCTGCTGCAGATTGGCCATGTGCCCGCGCAGCAGCGCTTCCTTGTCCTTCTGTCGGGACCATACAGCGCAGATGACGGTGACGAGAGCGTTCATTGATTGCCGGTTGTTCAGAGTGCGCCGCCTGATTGTCCGGCGCAGAAGCGAATCCTAGCGTGTTTTCGGCAGCGGCGGATTTTCCCTTGGCGTCTGACGATGGAAAATCAGCGCCAGATCAGTCAAACTACGCCTGTCCTGCAGCGCCCGCGCATCTGGGATGCTGCATTCACCAACAATCTTCCGGCTATCACCCGTCGCCCGACTGCGGCGCGCAGTGATCGCACGGTCGGACGTGGCGGAGAAAATCATGCAATCGATCAAGACGGGCCTGACGGCTGCGCTGCTGGCGGCATTGGTCGCGCAGACGGCCAATGCGGCCGAAGTGCAACGCGATTATCCAAGCAAACCGATTCGTGTTGTCGTGCCCTATGCGGCCGGCGGGCCGATGGATTACATCGGCCGTTCGCTGGGCCGCAAAATGCAGCACATCACCACGCTGGTGATCGACAACCGGCCCGGTGCCGGCGGTGCGCTGGGCACCGACATCGTTGCGAAATCGGCGCCCGACGGCTATACGATCCTGCACACGTCGTCGAGTCACGCCAGTCTGCCGGTCATTTCGAAATCGCTGTCCTACGATCCGGTCAAGGATTTCACGCCGATCACTCTGATCGTTAACAGCGTCGGCTTCCTGCTGGTTTCGCACAACGGCATTCCGGCGAAAACGGTGCAGGAATTCATTGCTGCAGCGAAGGCGCAGCCCGGCAAGATCACCTACGGCTCGGGCGGCATCGGCAATGTCATGCATTTCGCCGCCGAACTGTTCAACGACAAGGCGGGCACACAACTCATGCACATCCCCTACAAGGGCGTGGGGCAGGCGATCGTCGATCTGGCCGCGGGCCGCGTCGATACCTGTTTCGGCCCGGCAACGGCCCTGCTGCCGCAAATCAAGTCGGGGCGCATCAAGGCTATCGGCATTACCGCGCCGCAGCGCTGGAGTGGATTGCCGGATGTGCCGACGATCGACGAGTCGGGCGTCAAGGGTTACACCTTCGTGCCGTGGTATGCGCTGTGGTTTCCGGCGCGCACGCCCGATGCCTACGTGACCCGCATCCGCAACGAAGTGGCCAACGCATTGCAGGACCCGGAAATCAGAACCGCGATGGGCGAACAGGGCTTCGTGCCGGTCGGTTCGACGCCGGCCGAGTTTGCAAAAATCGTCGTCGATGAAATCCAGCTCAACCGCCGCCTTGCGGCGAAGATCGGCCTGCAGCCGGAATAAACGCCCCGCGCGCGGGAATTTTCAAACCATTGAATTGAGAAGTTGATGTCACAACCACTTGAAGGAATCAGGGTTCTCGAACTCGGCAATTTCATTGCCGGACCGTTTTGCGGCATGCTGCTCGGCGACATGGGCGCCGATGTCATCAAGATCGAGCGTCCCGCGCGCGGCGATCAGACGCGCGCAATGCCGCCGCTGGTGAACGGCGAAAGCGCCAGCTTCGCCGCGCTCAACCGCAACAAACGCAGTCTGGTGCTTGATCTCAAGCAGCAGGAAGCGCGCGACATCGTGCTTGAACTGGCGAAGAAGAGCGATGTGTTTCTCGAAAACAACCGCCCCGGCGTGCTCGACAAGCTGGGGCTCGGCGCCGCGCAGGTGCGTGCGGTCAATCCGGACATCGTCTACACCTCGGCCTCGGGGTTCGGGCAGACCGGCCCCTATCGCAAGCGCGCCGGCGTCAATCTGATCGTCGAAGCGTTTTCCGGGGCGTTGTCGGTGACCGGTTCGCCGGATGACATGCCGATGCGCACCGGCGTGCAGGCCGCGGATATTTTCGGCGCAATGTTTTCGACCTATGCCACGCTGTGCGGGCTGATCGGCAAGCTGAGCGGCAAGGGCGGGCGCACCGCCGACGTGTCGCTGGTTGAATCGTCGATCTCCGCCGCGGCGTGGGAAACGGCCTACTACCTGGCGACCGGCGAAGTGCCGGTGCGTTGCGGCCATCAGCACCGGCTCAATACGCCCTATCAGTTGTTTGAATCGGCCGACGGTCATTATCTCGCGGTGGGCACGCCGAACGACGAACTGTTCCGGCGCTTCATGAAGGCGGTCGGACTCGAGGCCTCGATTGCCGATCCGCGTTTTGCCACCTATGTCCTGCGCAAGCAGAATGAAGCCGGGTTGCTGGAGATCGTCACGCCGGCGATCCGCCGCATGAAGGCAGGCGAACTCGAAGCCCTGCTGATGGAGGCCGGCGTGCCCTGTTCGCGCGTCAACGATTTCAAGGAAGTGTTCGACGATCCGCATGTGCAGGCGCGCAAGGTGCTCGAAGATGTCGAGCATCCGAAAATGGGCCGGGTGAGAAGCGTGCGCAATCCGGTGCTCTACGATGAGGGCAGCCCGTCGATCCGTCGCGCGGCGCCGCTGCTGGCGGAACACACTGCAGAGATTCTGCGCGAACTCGGCTACGACGAAGCGCGCATCGCCGCGCTGGCCGCATCCGGCGCCGTCATGCTGGCGCAATAACATTTAAATCAGGGAAAACATCATGCGTTTATGGCGTAGTTTGTTATTTGTTCCGGCCAATCAGAAGCGGATGCTCGATAAGCTGGGGTCGTTGCCCGCCGACGGTTTCATTTTCGATCTCGAGGACACGGTGCCGCCGCCGGAGAAGGCCAACGCGCGCGCGATGACCAGGGAGGCGATCGCAAAAACGGCCGGCAACAAGAGCTGGGTGCGCGTCAATGCGGTGCCGAGCGGTTTTCTGCATGAGGATTTCGAGGCCTTCGTCGGCACGCCGGGACTGGCCGGGTTCGTCGTGCCCAAACAGGACAGCTACGGTGACGTTGCCGCGGTTGATCGCATGATCGCCAGCCTCGAGACCCGCAAGGGACTCGAGGTCGGCGCGACGCCCATCATCGTCATGATCGAAAGCGCAGCGGGCGTGTTGTCGGCGCGCGAAATCATCAGCGGCGCCAAACGCATCGAATCGGCGGTCTATGCCGGCGGCGAAGACGGGGACATGAACGTTTCGCTGGGCGCGACGTGGTCGAGTGAAGGCCCGGAAATGATGTTTGTGCGGCAGATGACTTTTGTCGCTGCGCGCGCTGCAGGCATCCAGTATCCGCTCGACGGCGTGTTTTCGAATGTGCGCGACCCTGAGGGATTCAGGCGCGATACGCAGTTGTCCAAACGTCTGGGTTTCCGCGGCCGCACCGTGATCCACCCGACGCAGATCGAGGTGGCTAACGAAATTTATTCGCCGACGGCCGCCGAAATCGACTACGCCCACCGCGTGATCGCGGCATTCAACGAAGCCGTCAGCCGCGGCATCGGCAGCACCACGGTCGATGGCAAGCTGGTCGATGTGGCGATGGCGAAAACGGCGCAGAACATCCTCGATCTCGTCGCCAAGATCAAGTCGCAGAACGCCTAGTTCGGCGGCGTCTGCCTGAGCGGTGCCAGCGCTGCGGCGCGAGCTGCATCGCCGGCGTGCGCCGCCAGCCGCGCTTCGCTGCCTGGTGCGCGCAGCGCAGGCAGGGCCTGCGCCAGGGCGGTCAGCAATTCCGTCGTCAGACGATCGAGTTGCGGGCGAATGTCGCGTTGCAGGTCGGGCACACCGGTGAAGGGCGCCTGCCTGGCGGCGCGCCACTGTGCAAGCCGCGCGCGCTGCACGACTTTCGATGCTTCGATCTGTGCCTGAAAAAAGTTCCTGGCGAACGACGGGTCGAGGCCGTAGCCGGCAGCCTGCGCGCCGATCGCGGTGACGATGTCGCGCTCGCGCGCGAGATCTTCAACCGGCGCGCCGGAATTCCATTTGCTGCGCGCGACGTCTTCGCTGATGGCCAGGCGCTGATCGATCAGGTCAAGAAGAACTGCGAGCCGATCGGCTGGGGGCGCCGGTGTTGCGCACCCGCCGAGCAATATGGTTAAGAGCAAACCGAACGCAAACACCGCGCGTATTGCTTTACGCCTCACGCCTTGCCCCTCACGCAATCAAACGATGGTGCGGCCCAGCAGCAGAAATTCAATCAGCGCTTTTTGCACGTGCAGGCGGTTTTCGGCTTCGTCCCAGACCACGCTTTGCGGGCCGTCGATAACCTCGGCGGCAACTTCCTCGCCGCGATGGGCGGGCAGGCAGTGCATGAACAAGGCGTCAGGCTTGGCTTGCGCCATCATTTCCGCATCGACCTGCCAGTCTTCGAAGTCGCGCTTGCGCTCTTCGTTTTCGGCCTCGAAGCCCATGCTGGTCCAGACGTCGGTGGTAACAAGGTCGGCGCCGCGCGCCGCGTCGAGCGGGCTGGTGAATGATTTGAAATAAGCAGGGTCGATGCCGCTGACCTGCGACGGCTGCAGTTCATAGCCGGGCGGGGTGGAAACGTGCACCTTGAAACCGAAAATCTCCGCTGCCTGCAGCCAGGTGATGCAAACGTTGTTCGAATCGCCGATCCACGCCACCGTTTTGCCGCGGATTGATTTGCGGTATTCGATATAGGTGAAGATATCGGCCATGATCTGGCAGGGGTGGTATTCGTTGGTGAGGCCGTTGATCACCGGCACCCGCGAATTCGAGGCGAAACGCTCGATGATCGACTGCTCGTAGGTGCGGATCATGATGACGTCCACCATGCGCGAGATCACGCGCGCGACGTCCTCCAGCGGCTCGCCGCGGCCCATCTGCGTGTCGCGCGTCATCAGTGTGATGACTGAACCGCCCAACTGGTTCATGCCGGCCTCGAACGAAACGCGCGTGCGGGTCGAGTGTTTTTCGAACACCATCGCCAGCGTGCGGTCGACCAGCGGCTGGTAGGGCTCGTAGCGCTTGAATTTGTCCTTGATCCAGAGCGTGCGCGCGAACAGGTACTCGTATTCGTCGAGCGAAAAGTCCCTGAACTGAAGGTAATGGCGGAGTTCCATCGCGCTGGCCCGTTGTCCGGTTCCGTTCAGGCGGTTTTGACCGCGGCCGGTGCCGTGCCCGCATTGGCGAGGAAGCGGTTGATCAGGGCGCCGAGCTGCTTGACCAGTTGTTCGGCCTCGGCGCGCTGCATATTCAGCGGCGGCAGCAGGCGCACGACGTTGTCCGCCGTGACGTTGATCAGCAGGCCGTCGGCGAGCGCATCCTTGACCAGCTGGTTGCATTCCATGTCGAGTTCGATGCCGATCATCAGGCCCTTGTTGCGGATCTCGCGCACGCCCTTGCTGCCGGCGAGCGCGGCGCGCAGGCCGGCATGGATGAAATCGCCCATCGCCACTGCGTTGGCCATCAGCTTTTCGTCGTCGATGATCGCCAGCGTTTCCAGCGCCGCGGCGCAGGCCAGCGGGTTGCCGCCGAACGTCGAGCCGTGGTTACCGGGCTTGAACACGCCGGTGGCCGGGCCGGCCACGAGGCAGGCGCCGATCGGCACGCCGGAAGCGAGGCCCTTGGCCAGCGTCATGACATCGGGTTTTACGCCCGAGTGCTGGAAGGCAAACCATTTGCCGGTGCGGCCGATGCCGCTTTGCACTTCGTCGAGCATCAGCAGCCAGCCATTGGCATTGCAGATTTCGCGCAGACCGTTGAGGTAGCCTTCGTGGCAGATGTTGATGCCGCCTTCGCCCTGGATCAGCTCGACCAGCACGGCGACGACGTTGTGGTTGTTTTCGGCTACCTTTTTGACCGCAGCGAGGTCGTCGAAGGGCACTCGCACGAAGCCCGGCACCAGCGGTTCGAAGCCGGCCTGCACCTTGCGGCTGCCGGTCGCCGACAGGGTCGCGATGGTGCGGCCATGAAAGGCCTTTTCGAGGACGATGATGGCCGGCGCGTCGATGCCCTTGCCGTGGCCGTAGAGCCGCGCCACCTTGATCGCCGCCTCATTGGCTTCGCAACCCGAATTGCAGAAGAAGACTTCGTCCATGCCGGACAGCGCGGCAAGGCGCTCGCCGAGCTGTTCCTGACGTTCGATTTCATAGAGGTTGGAGGTGTGCACGAGGCGCGCGGCCTGTTCGCTGATCGCCTTGACCAGCCGCGGATGACTGTGGCCGACGCCGCACACGGCAATGCCGGCGAGCGCGTCGAGATAGCGTTTGCCCTGCTTGTCCCAGAGCCAGCAGCCTTCGCCCCGTTCAAAGGTGACGGGCAGGCGCTTGTATGTATGCATGACGTGCGACATTGCGTTTCAACCCCCAAAAGCAATACGGCGGCTGTCGCCGCCGTGAATCCTGAACTGCCGTGTTAACGATTAACCCGTGCCTCTTGAATAGTGTGTGCCAAACCGCCGCCGTGCTGCAAGTGAAATTTTGATGTCGCTCAGCGCTGGTAAACTAGCCGCCATGTTCACCGACGCGCTTGAAATCGTCATACTCGGCACGACCATCGAGGGCCGTTCATTCCGGCCCAGCGATTGGGCCGAGCGGCTGTGCGGCATGATGTCGGTTTTCGGCGAGGACCGGCATCTCAGCTATTCGCCCTACCTCAAACCGGTGGTTTCTGCCGGCGTCAGATGCGTCGTCGTCGATCGTGAACTGGAACAGATCGATCCGGCGGCGTATTCGTTTTTGCTCGGTTTTGCGCGTGACAACGAACTGATGCTGCGACCGGGACGGCGCAAACTCCGCCCCGAGGACACGGCGCCGTCAGACGGCGCCGCGGAGACTACGCCATCGCCTTGACGGCGGCCGAGAGGCGGCTCTTGTGGCGCGAGGCCTTGTTCTTGTGCACGATCTTTTTGTCGGCGATGGTGTCGATCACCTTGCCGGCATCGCGCAGCACACCGCGGGCGGCGACTTTGTCACCTTCCTTGATCGCGGCCTGGACGCGCTTGATCGCGCTGCGCAGTTTCGAGCGCAGGCTCGCGTTGTGCGCGCGACGCTTCTCGCTTTGACGTGCTGCTTTTTTTGCTGATGCTATATTCGCCATGATTAATAACCCCTTTGCTTCCTGCGCCTGCTGATCGCCCGGGTTTTCCCGGGACGGAGAAAAAGGGCGCTATGATACGGGCGTTTCGCCCATTAAGCAAGCCGAATCACCGGTTTAGCGAGCCCCCCCGAACAAGGTGTTAACGCCATGAATTTGTTGAAAGCGCTCGCCACGGTGAGCAGCATGACGCTGGTTTCCCGCATCCTCGGATTCGTGCGGGACACGGTCATTGCACGGGCTTTCGGCGCCGGGGTCGCCACCGATGCTTTTTTCGTGGCCTTCAAGATTCCCAATCTCCTGCGCCGGCTGTTTGCGGAGGGGGCCTTTGCCCAGGCTTTTGTGCCGATACTGGCGGAATACAAGAACCGGCGCGGCGATGCCGACACCCGCCTGCTCGTCGATCATGTGTCCGGACTGCTGGCGCTGGCCCTGTTCGTTGTCACCGTGCTCGGGGTGCTGGCGGCGCCGTTCATCGTGCAACTGAGCGCGCCGGGGTTTGCGGCGAACGCCGAGAAGTTCGAACTGACGACAGTCCTGTTGCGCATCACCTTTCCCTACATCTTTTTCATCTCGCTGGTGTCGCTGGCCGGCGGCATACTTAATACCTACAGCCGCTTCACGGTGCCGGCGCTGACACCGGCGCTGCTGAACA
Source organism: uncultured Streptomyces sp. (assembly GCA_964625665.1). GTDB lineage: Bacteria > Pseudomonadota > Gammaproteobacteria > Burkholderiales > SG8-41 > PALSA-1004. Next base: position 10,758 of record CAZVDN010000036.1, read on the forward strand.
TCTCGTTTATCGTGTTTGCGCTGTGGCTGGCGCCGCTGTTCGATCCGCCTGTCAAGGCGCTGGCCTGGGCGGTGTTTTGCGGCGGTGTGCTGCAGCTCGGTTATCAGGTGCCTCACCTGTGGCGGCTAGGGTTGCTGCCGCGCTTCAAACTCGATTTCGGCGATGAGGGCGTCTGGCGCGTGATCCGGCAGATGGGCCCGGCAGTGTTCGGCGTTTCGATCAGCCAGATCAGCCTGCTGATCAACATCATTTTCGCGTCGTTTCTGGTCACCGGCAGCGTGTCATGGCTCTACTATGCGGACCGCCTGATGGAGTTTCCGACGGGCCTGCTCGGCGTGGCGCTCGGCACCATTCTGCTGCCGAGCCTCGCCAAACACCATGCCGACCAGTCGCCAGATGAGTATGCAAAGCTGCTCGATTGGGGGCTGCGCCTGACCTTGATGCTGGCCCTGCCCGCCGCGGTGGCGCTGGCGATTCTCGCTGTGCCGCTGATCGCGACGCTGTTCCACTATGGCGAGTTTTCCGCCAACGATGTGCTGATGACACGCAATGCGCTGGTTGCCTACAGTGTCGGCCTGCTCGGCCTGATACTCGTCAAGGTGCTGGCACCGGGATTTTATGCGCGGCAGAACATCAGGACGCCAGTGAAAATCGCGCTGGTTTCGCTGGTGGCGACGCAGGCGATGAATTTTATTTTCATGATTCCGTTCAGGCACGCCGGTCTGGCACTGGCGATCGGGTTGGGCGCCTGTCTGAACGCGGGGTTGTTGTATCGACAGCTCCGGCAGCACGGCATTTATGCGCCGCAACCCGGCTGGACGCTGTATTTCCTGAAAGTCATTGCAGCCATTGCGGCCATGGGGTTATGCCTTTGGTTTGCGGCTGGCGATGCCGACTCTTGGCTAGCGGCAAAAGCGACGGCGCGCGTGGTCTGGCTCGGCGCGGTGGTGTTGTCAGGGGCGGCAGTCTATTTTGTGACCCTCTGGTTGCTGGGTTTCCGCTTGCGCGATTTCACCCGTCGCGCTGCTTGAGCATTGTCCGTCCCGCGGGTATGCTAGCGCCCTCCATGCATACCCCGATCTCTGCGGCGCACTGCGATTGCGTGTGCCACCCTCCCAAGCCGCCTTCCCGCTGATGGCCATCGGCGCGTCGTGTACGCGCCTGACCTTCAACGATCAGGGAATATTACTTGCGAGGTGAGTTGTTATGAACAGACGGGATTTCATCAAGACTTCAGCCATGCTGCCTGCTGCGGCAGCGGTTTCCAATCTTCCGCAATTCGTGTCGGGCGCGCTGGCGGCCACCGACCGCTGGCGGGTATTCGAAGTAACAACCAAGGTCGGCGTACTTAAACCGGCGGGCACTTCGCGTGTCTGGCTGCCGTTGCCGCTCGCCGGCGACAGCGATTTCCAGAAAAATCTCGGCAGCACGTGGACGGTCGAGGGCGGCACTGCATCAGTGGTCAGCGACAGCAAATACGGTGCCGAAATGCTGTATTTCGAAACGGCGGAAACCGGCAAGGTACCGGCAGTGCGCGTGACCAGCCGTTTCGCCACACGCGATCGCGCGGTGGACCTGAGCAAGCCTGGCACGCCGGGCAAGGCCGATCGCGCGGAGATTCAGAAATACCTGGCGCCCACCGAACTGATTCCTACCGATGGTATCGTCCGTGACACGGCGCGTGAAATCACGAAGAACGTGCGCGGCGGCGACATCGAGAAGGCGCGGGCCATTTACGAATGGGTGGTCGAAAACACCTATCGCGATCCGAAGACCCGCGGCTGCGGCGTCGGTGATATCAAATATCTGCTCGAGTCGAAAAATCTTGGCGGCAAATGCGCGGACCTCAATGCGCTGTTTGTCGGACTTGCACGGGCAGCCGGAGTGCCGGCGCGCGATCTCTATGGAGTGCGCGTGGCGAAATCCACGTTCGGCTACCGCAGCCTCGGCGTCGGCACTGAAATCGTGACGCGGGCCCAGCATTGCCGCGCCGAGTTCTACAGTGCCGGCCACGGCTGGGTTCCGGTCGACCCCGCCGACGTGCGCAAAGTCATCCTCGAGGAAAAACCGGACGCGCAATTGCCGATCGACGATCCGCTGGTCAAGGCGGCACGCACCAAGCTGTTCGGCGCATGGGAAATGAACTGGCTGGCCTTCAATACGGCGCACGATGTCGCATTGCCGAAATCGGTCAACGGCAGGATTCCCTTCCTCATGTATCCGCAGGCGGAAACGGCATCGGGTCGTCTCGACAGTCTCGATCCGGACAATTTCCGCTACGAGATGACGGCGCAGGAACTGACGTCGTTCTGATGTGGTTTGATGCGGGGCGGCGCCGCAGCCTGCGCCGTTCCGGATTTCTCCGATGACTGATCTCTCGGGTCGCCGCAAATGCAGTGCGGGATGGTGGATGTTGGCCATCCTGCTCTGCGCTGGCGCAGGTGTGGTGTCGGCGCAGACATTGAAGCCCTGGGGCGGCAAGGCGACCCCGGTGATTGAACTTGCTGATCCCGAGGGAAGGAAATACCGTCTGGCGGATTTTCGCGGCCAGGTGGTGCTGGTGAATTTCTGGGCAACGTGGTGCGAACCCTGTCGCGACGAGATGCCGTCAATGCAACGATTGAAGCGCCGCTTCGACGGCAGGCCGTTTGCGGTGGTGGCGGTCAATGTCGGCGAATCCGAGGCACGGATCGGCGAGTTTCTGCAGAAGCTGCCGCTTGATTTCGTAATTCTGCGCGATCACAGCAGTGCGGCGATGAAAGCATGGGGCGCGCGCGGCCTGCCGGCCAGTTTTATCGTCGGTCGCGACGGCCGCGTGCGTTACAGCCACATCGGTGAATTGAACTGGGACGATCCTAGACTGGCCGCGACCGTGGAGGGCCTGCTGCGCTGAACGCAGGCCGGTGCCGCGTTACATGTCGTAATCGATTTTCGGTTTGCCGTGCACTGCGTCGTCGACGACCTTGCGGCTGAGTTGCGGCGCAAACATTTCGATGAAGTCGTAAATGTAGCCGCGCAGATAGGCCTTGCGCGGAATGCCGATGCGCGTGGTGCTCGATTCGAACAGATGGCTGGCATCCATGGCGCGCAGGTTTTTGTCCTGCTCCGGATCGAAGGCCATTTTGGCGAGAATGCCGATACCGAGACCGAGGCTGACGTAGGTCTTGATCACGTCCGAATCGATGGCGGTCAGCACGACATTGGGTTTGAGGCCCTTGGCTTCGAACGCGCGGTTTATTTGCGAGCGGCCGGTGAAGGCGAAATCGTAGGTAATGATCGGGTGGCGCGCGATTTCCTCGATGGTCAGCGATTTTTTCTTCAGGATCGGATGGTCGGGCGGGGCGATGACGCAGCGGTTCCAGCCGTAGCAGGGCAGCATGACAAGTTCATCGAAATTCGAAATCGCCTCGGTCGCAATGCAAAAATCGGCCTGTCCGCTGATCGCAAACTGGCAGATCTGCACCGGACTGCCCTGGATCAATCCAAGTTTGACGCGCGGGTAGCGCTGGCTGAACTGTTTGATGACGGCAGGCAGTGCGTAACGCGCCTGGGTGTGGGTGGTCGCAATGGTCAGCGTGCCCGCGTCCTGGTTTGAGAAATCCTCGGCCGCCTGTTTGAGATTTTCGGTTTCGTGCAGGATGCGTTCGGCAATTTCCAGAATCGCCACGCCGGGCGGCGTGATGGCAACGACCCGTTTGCCGTTGCGCACGAAGATTTCCACGCCGAGTTCGTCTTCGAGCAGCCGGATCTGTTTACTGATGCCCGGCTGCGAGGTGTGCAGCTTCTCGGCCGCCACCGACAGATTGAGCCCTTGTTTGCTGACTTCGACCAAGTAGCGCAATTGCTGAATCTTCATGGGGTTATCTGTAAATAATCATGGGTTATTAGATTCTAACATATCAGTCTTTACCGATATAACAGACCATTGATACCATGCGGGTCGCTCGAAAAACAAGCAGATAAAACATGTACATCTACGACGAAATTGATCAACGCATTGTCGATGACCGGGTTGCCCAGTTCCGCGACCAGACGCGCCGTTTTTTGGAGGGTAGTTTGTCGGAAGACGACTTCCGTCCGTTGCGGCTGCAAAATGGCCTTTATATTCAAAGATATGCGCCGATGTTTCGGATCGCCATTCCCTACGGCTTTTTGGCATCCCGGCAATTGCGAGCGCTTGCTTACATTGCGCGCAAGTGGGACCGCGGCTACGGCCATTTCAGCACCCGCCAGAACATCCAGTTCAACTGGCCCAAACTCGAAGATGTGCCTGACATGCTGGCAAAGCTGGCGAGCGTGCAAATGCATGCCATCCAGACCAGCGGCAACTGCATCCGCAATACAACGGTCGACCATTTCGCCGGTGTCGCACCGGACGAAATCGTGGACCCGCTGGTGTGGTGCGAAATCATCCGCCAGTGGTCGGCTTTCCATCCTGAATTCGCCTTTCTGCCGCGCAAATTCAAAATCGCCATCAGCGGCGCCGAGACCGACCGCGCCGCGATCCAGGTGCACGACGTCGGCCTGCAGGCGCTCTACGATGACAAGGGCAATGTGGGCTTCCGCGTTTATGTCGGCGGCGGACTCGGGCGCACGCCAATCATCGGCACGGTGATCAAGGAGTTTCTGCCCTGGCAGCATCTGCTGACCTATCTCGACGCGGTGCTGCGCGTTTACAACGCACACGGGCGTCGCGATAACAAATACAAGGCGCGCATCAAGATCCTCGTCAAGGAAACAAAACCCGAGGTATTCCGCGCGCAGGTCGAAGCCGAGTGGGCGCATCTCAAGGACGGCCCCGGCACGCTGATCGAGCAGGAGGTCGAGCGCATCAACAAACGGTTCACGCGCCCGGCCTATCAAAAGCTCGACGCGCTGGATTCCGGTCATGTGCTGGCATTGGGCCGCGACAAGGCCTTCGCCAGCTGGGCGCGCCGCAACGTGCATCCGCACAAGGTCGCCGGATATGCAGCAGTCACTCTGTCTCTGAAGAAAACCGGCATCGCCCCCGGTGATGTCACTGCGGACCAGATGGATGCGGTGGCCGACCTGGCCGATCAATACAGTTTCGGCGAACTGCGCGTGTCTCACGAGCAGAACCTGATTCTCGCCGACGTGCGTCAGGCCGATCTGCATGACCTCTGGCAAAAGGCGCGCGAACTCGGGCTGGCCACGCCGAACATCGGCATGCTGACCAATATCATCGCCTGTCCGGGCGGGGATTTCTGTTCGCTGGCCAACGCGAAGTCGATTCCGGTCGCCGAGTCGATCCAGGAACGCTTCGACGATCTCGACTATCTCTACGACATCGGCGAGCTGGACCTGAACATTTCAGGGTGCATGAATTCCTGCGGCCATCATCATGTCGGCCACATCGGTGTGCTGGGTGTCGACAAGCAGGGCGCGGAGTTCTATCAGATTTCGATTGGCGGCAATCAGGGCAACAATGCGGCGCTGGGCAAGGTGCTTGGTCCTTCGGTGTCGCAGGACGAAGTCGCCGGCGTCGTCGAGAAGCTGATCAAGTTTTATCTCGCGCGCCGCGACAGCGCGGAAGAACGTTTTATCGATGTGGTTCAGCGCATCGGCATTGAACCATTCAAGGAGCATGTGTATGGCGGTCATCATAAAAAACCGGCAAGTCGAGAACAATCCGTGGCAGCTGCTTAGGGCCGGCGCCGACAAAGCGTTGCCCGCAGTTCCGCCGACCGGCGATATCATTGTTTCGCTGGCGCAATGGCAGGCGCAGAAGGCGGCGCTGCTGGCACGCGCCGGCCGGCTTGGCGTCTGGCTTGCCAGTAACGACGACCCGGCGAACGTGGCGGCGGACCTCAAGCATTTCGCGCTCGTCGCCGTGGATTTCCCGCATTTCACCGATGGCCGCGGTTGTTCGATTGCGCGCCTGCTGCGTGAACGCTACGGCTGGACCGGCGAACTGCGCGCCATCGGCCATGT
>CAZVDN010000037.1:0-5168 GCA_964625665.1 uncultured Streptomyces sp.
GGTGGGGGGCACGCCCGACCAGTTCGCCGAGTTTCTCAGGGCTGATCTGAAAAAATACGCGGACATCGCGAAGAAGGCGGGCATACAGCCGGAGTAGCGCGCCTTCACATAGCTTGTATCAGCTCACCCGCACCACAATCTTCCCGGCCATCGCGCTCGATTCCATGCAGTCCTTCGCCGCCTGCAACTCGGCAAATTCGAACACACGATCCACCAGCGGCACGATACGGCCGTCGGCAATGGCCGGCATGACGTCGCGCGCGAAACCGGCCACCGCCTGCCTGCGTTCGTCCTGCGTGATCTTCGCATTGGAAATGCCGAAAATCTCGAAGCGGTTGGCGTGTACTGCAGACAGATCGATTTCCGCAGTCAAGGCGCCGTCAACGTAGCCGACGACCGCGAGGCGGCCCTTGCGCGCAAGGCACTTCATGCATTCGCCGAACAGCGTGCCGCCGACCAGGTTGATCGCCAGATCGACGCCCTTGCCGCCGGTGGCTTCTTTCACCTGTGCCGCAAAATCCGCCTTGCGCGTATTGATGGCGACATCGAGGCCCAGTGCCTTCAACTTCTCGAGCTTCGCCGCCGAACCCGAAGTGCCGATCGTTTTTGCGCCCAGTGCCCTGGCAATCTGTATGCAGGCTGCGCCGGCACCTGACGATGCGCCGGTGATCAGCAGCCACTCGCCGGCCTTGAGTTTGCCGTAGGGCGGATAAATCATTTCGTATGCGGTCAGGAATGAAACCGGAATCGACGCCGCCTGTTCGAAGCTCAGGCAGGCGGGCAACGGCAGAATCTGGTGGGCCGGTGCCACTGCGTACTCGGCAAAGCCGCCGCGCACGCGGCCGAATACCTTGTCGCCGGCCTTGAATTGGGTCACGCCCGCGCCGACTGCAGAAATCACCCCCGCAGCCTCGTTGCCGCCGAGCTTTTCCGGTCCGCCGTGAACAACACCGCCGACAACGATTTCACCGCGATTGAGCGCCGTGGCATGCACTTTCAGCACGATCTCGCCTTCTTTCGGCTGTGGCACGGGAATATCGCGCCATTCGAGAACGGCCTTGTGGTCTTTGGTGACGATCCAGCATGATTTCATTTTGTTCTCCCTGAAATGTTCAGCCCGGCAACGGCAAGGTAATGATGCGGCCGGTCTCCGCAGCCAGCTGAATACCGAGCGTAGTCTCCAGCGTGGTGCGCGCCTGGCGCGGCGTCGCCAGATGGCAGCCCTTGCCGGTTACCAGATGGTCAAGCCAGGCGCGTGTCTCGTTGGCGATCGCGCCGTGAAACTCGCCGAGCGCCCAGTCGCCGGGCGTGCCGCTGTTGAGAAACACCATGTTCACCTCGTGCCCCGGCAGGTAGACATGCGGGATGCCCTTGTTGGTGTACATGATCTGGTCCGTGTGATCGTCGTCGACGATCAGCACGCCTTCGGTACCGAGCATTTCGAATCGCGTGGCGTGGCCAAGCGCCGGATATTTTTCCGGCAGCGCATAACTCACGGTGAAGTTCGCGACCGTGCCGTCCGAATAGGTAACGATCGCATAATTGACGTCATCGACATCGAAACCGGCGGCCTTCAGCACACCCTTCTGCCCGCGTGCGAACACCTCGACCGGCTGCGCGCCGTCGAGCATCCAGTTCACGATATCGACGTAATAGGTCAGCGCATCGACCACCGGCGTCGCCTCACGGTCGCGTGTCATGATCGCAATGCCGTTGGCGCGATTGTTATAGAGCCGCGCCGAAATGCCCGTGACCTTGCCCATGCGGCCCTGCGCGATCTGTTCCTTGGCCAGCATCCAGCGCAGGTCCTTGAAGCGGCGGCTGTAACCGACACGGACTTCGACACCGGCTTTTTCAGACGCCTCGATAATGCGGTCGGCATCGGCCACCGACAGCGCGATCGGCTTTTCAACGAGTACCGGCTTGCCGAGTTCGATCGCCTGCAGGATGGGTTTCATGTGCTCGCCCTCGGCAGTCGAAACAATCACCGCGTTGACTTCGGGGCGCGAGATGACTTCGAGATTGTCGGCGGTATGAAACTGCGCGCCGACATTGCCGGCGAGTTTTTTCGCATTGTCGCCGACCAGATCGGAAACACCGACGAAGTTGACCGACGGATGCGTCAGCGCCTGGCGCGCGCGGATGGTGCCGATGCGGCCGCTGCCGACCACGGCAATGCCGAGTTGTTTGCGTTCTATGATGGTCTCCCCGGAATGACGGTGCGCTGTTGGCTGCGCCCTGCCGTGATTCTACCGGACGGGCCTGCCGCGCGGCGGCGCCGCCGCAACCGCTAGACGCTGTAGAGCTGCCGCAACACCCGCACGTCGCGAATGTGTTCGAGATCGAAAAGCATCTCGATCAACGCCAGACTGCGTTTTTTGCCGAGCGCCGGCGCCATCAGATCGAGCGACTTCTCGGTGACGTCTTCACGCGTCAGCGGATTTTCAGCCGTGCCTTTGGCCGCCAGCGTTTCATGTTCGAGGGTGCGGCCGTCCTTCAGCGTGATGGCGATGCGGCTGCGCCAGCCGCGCACGGCATTCGGTATCGACGCATCAGCCACCGCCTGGATCAGGCGCTTGATTTTCAATACTGCTGGATCGCGCACGCGCGCGGCATCGTGCGCGGCGGCAAAACTCATGGTGCCGTCGACCAGCATGACGGCCAGCAGATGCTGCAGCGAAATATCGACCATTTCGCGCTTGTCCACGACCTCGAGCTGCTCCTGCGGCACGCCGACCACCAGTTTTTTCACGTCACCCGCGCGGATGCCGTGCTGCCGGATCATTTCGTGGAGCACATGCATCGGCGCCTGGATCGGCCCGCCGATCGACCAGCGCTTGATGCCGCCGCGCATGATTTCATAATCGCGGCCGAGGCCGCGGGTCAGCACCGCCGGCTCGCCCTCGGGCGAGAGAATGGAAAAAAAATTCGGCTCGCCGGAGAAAATGTCTTCAACGCCGGTAAACCCCGCCGCCGCCATCAGCGCCGCCTGCGCGCCGTTGTGCGCCGGCATGCCGCCCATCGCATAGGCTTTCTCAATATGCTCGGTGTCGCGGTACATGGTCGTCACGCCGGCCGTTTGCTCGAAGGTGTACGACAACGCATAACGCACCTGCCGTGCATCGAGGTTCAGCAGCGCCGCCGCCGCGGCCATCGCGCCATAGACCTGGCCGGTGGCGCCGGCATGGCGGCCGTCGGGCACGATCTTGCGCGTATTGAGCGCCATCAGGGTGCGCGCGCAGATGTCGTAGCCCAGCACCACCGCGCGGATCAGCTGCTCGCCGGACAGCGCGTGTTTTTCAGCGATCGCGAGCGCCGCCGGCAGCACGCTGGTGCCCGGATGCGAGCGCGTTGGCGGATGCGTATCGTCGGTTTCGTCGGCATGGCCGCAGGTACCGTTGGCGAGCGCCGCGTTCATCACGGTGGTGACATGCCGCGTGCCGATGATGCCGGCATCACGCGCGCCGCCCAAAGGCTTGACGTAGGCGATGACTTTTTTGCCGGGCAACAGGCGCGAACCCGACAGAATGGCCGCCACGGTATCGACGATGTGGTTCTTCGCGCGCGCAACCACTGCTTTGGGCAGCTTGCGCCGGCGCGCGCCGGCAATGTAGCGGCTCAATTCCTGCATCAACGGCGAAATGCCGGCCGGCTGCGCTTTTTTCACGCGGTCATCCTCGGTGATCATTAGGTTTACAAGGGCGTGTCAGTCGGCGGTCATTTTCGTCGCCGCCACCACCTTCGCCCACTTGTCGATTTCTTTTTTAACAAAGGCCGCGCATTCGTCGGCGGCCAGTGGTGCAGGCTCCGCGCCCTGCGCATTGAGGCGCTCGCGCACCTCGGGCTGGCGCACGATACGCATGACTTCGGCGCTGATTTTTTCGACGATCGGGCGCGGTGTGCCGGCCGGCGCGAACATGCCCAGCCAGTTGAGCATCTCATAGCCCTTGAGTCCGCCTTCGGCGATGGTCGGCAGTTCCGGCAACAACTGCGAACGCTCGCTGCCGGTGACGGCAATGGCGCGCACGCGACCGGTCTTGCTGTGCGGCGTCACCGATGCCGCAGTGCCGAAGGTGACCGGCACCTGCCCCGCCACCACATCAATCAGCGCCGGGCCGCCGCCCTTGTAGGCGACCTGCACGAACTGCACTTTGGCGAGCATTTCAAACAACGCTGCGGCGAGATGCGTCGAAGTGCCCGCACCGGCCGAGGCATAGGTGAGCTGACCCGGACGCGCGCGTGCCATCGCAATCAGTTCAGTGACATTGCGCACGGGCAGCGACGGGTGGACCGCCAGCACATTGGGCGAATCGGACAGGCGTGCGACCGCAACAAAGTCGCGCAGCACGTTGTAAGGCAGTTTCGCGTAAAGACTTTGATTGACGGCATGGGTGCCGACGCTGCCGACCACCAGCGTGTACCCATCCGGGGCGGCACGCGCCGCCAATTCGCTGCCGACCACGCCGCCGGCGCCGCCACGGTTTTCCACCACCACCTGCTGGCCCAGTGCCGTCGACAGCGGCCCGGCCACCAGACGTGTGCCGAGGTCAACATAACCGCCCGGCGCAAACGGCACGATGACACGCACCGGTTTCGCCGGCCAGGCTTCGGCGGCATCAGCTGTGTGTACGGAAAAAGCGAGTTGCGCCGCAAAACAAAACGCAGCAATCCCCGCTCCGACGCGCCGATGGCCGGCACATCCGGGTTCAGTCCTGATGCCCGTCGTCATGGACTTCAATCGAGATCTGCCGGATTACCTGCGGGTGCCGCGCATTGGCCGCGGCGAAAATCGCATCCCACCATTCCGGCGGACGCACCGTGGTGTGCGCATTTTCGCCGGTGGGCAGCGTGGCCATCGCCGGATAACAGGCGATGGCGGCGTAGACAAAGCGCGTCGCATAGGCAAACATTTCCTCGACGATCCACGGAATGTCGTCTTCCATGCAATGTTCGAGCACATCGGTCGAGATCACGCCGTCATACTGCCCGTCGGGCAGCGCGCTGTAGCGGTCATAGCTCGGGTCGTAGCAACGCACCTCATCGATGTCCCAGTAATCGATCACGCCCTCGAACACGCCCTCGCCGGGCACCGGCAGCGGCCGCGGTTCATAGAGCAGGCCCTTGCCGCAGCCGTAATCAAGAATGGTTTTGGCGCCGGTCTTGCGGAT
>CAZVDN010000037.1:5178-16622 GCA_964625665.1 uncultured Streptomyces sp.
TGAGGTTCTTGATATTGCCGATATGCGGCAGCAGGCTGAGGCCGGGAAACATCTTCTCCGGCGGCAGGCCGCGCTGCTGTTCGCCCTCGCGGTGCAAACGCCGGTAGAGCTCGGTCATCTCGAGATAACGCGGGCTCGGATTGTTACGGCTGTAGGCCATTGCAGTGCAGTCTCCTGAGGCGATCTTACCAATGCCGCGCGTTCAATCGATTTTGGCGCCGGTGAGCTTGATCAGCTGACCGTATTTTTCGTAATCCGCTTTCAGCCGCACTGCGAATTCCTCGGGCGTGCTCGGCCACGGATCGAGCCCCTGGGTCGAAAGATTCTGCGCGACGTCAGGCAGCTTAAGCGCGCGGTTGATCTCGGTATTGAGGCGCTCGATGATGGCGCGCGGCGTCGAGGCCGGCGCGAAGACGGCGATCCACGGACTCATGTCGTAGCCTGGCACCCCCGCTTCAGCGATGGTCGGCACATCGGGCAGTGCCGAAGAGCGGCGCACCGCCGATAAACCCAGCGCGCGCAGACGGCCGGCGCGGATATGCTGCACCACCGACGCCACAGTTGCGATCGACGCCTGAGATTCGCCGGCCACCAGCGCAATCACCTGCGGCGCACCGCCCTTGTAGGGCACATGGGTCATTTGGGTTTTCGTCATCGAGGCGAGCAGCGCCATGCCCAGATGCGGAATGCTGCCGTTGCCGGCACTTGAATAGAGGATCTCGCCGGGGCGCGCACGCGCGAGCGCGACAAATTCGCGCACCGATTTCGCCGGCAGCGAAGGATGGATGGTCAGCACCGCGCTTTGCACGGTGAGCAAACCGACCGGCGCGAAATCGCCAAGCGTGTCGTAGGGCAGCTTCTTGTAGAGATGCGCATTGCCGACGTGCGTGGTCGAATGCGCCATCAGCGTATAGCCGTCAGGTGCCGCCTTGGCCACGACATCGCTGCCGATGGTGCCGCCGGCGCCGCCGCGGTTGTCGATGGGAAACTGCTGGCCCATGGCCTCGGCGACCTTCTGCATGACGATGCGCCCGGCAATGTCGTTGGCACCGCCCGGCGGCCATGGAATCACCACGCGCACAGGTTTGGCGGGATAGGTTTGAGCCGCAACGGTGCACGCCACGCACAATGTAAGTGCGGACAATACCGCATGCAATCCAGTACGCAGTGTCATCATCACGTCAATCTCCGGTTTTGAGCGCCCGATTTTAATATCGGCGGCACAGCAGCCGCACGGTAGCAGAAATCTGCAGCAGGGTTGCGGAAAGACGTCCATCTGCGTTGACGCTCCGTCACATCTCCGCTACGCTTCAACGCGCATTCATTCTGCAAACCCCCGGCACGTCGAGGAGAAAACCATGGCGCTCGTCCCGTTGGCGATCAAAGGCAATTACCTGCACGTCTACGACTTTCACGTTCTGCCCGGCAAGGGCGAGGAATTCATCGAAGTATTCAACAAATTCGATTACTCCGACGAGAACCCGTTTCATAAGACGCCGGCGCAAATCAAGGATGGCGTTCTGTGCCGCGACAGCGAAGATCCTGACCATTTCTACCTGATTGCCGAATGGGCCGATATTGAGGTGCACAAGGCGATCCGCGCATTTGTCGCCAAGGAAATCAAACCAGGCTTTATCCAGCTGGTGGCCGGCGGCCATGCCAAATTCGTGCCGGTCTACGCCAAAGTCGTTTCCGCCACCCCGCAAGAGTTTCTGGACAAGGCCCAATAGGGCACCCACTGGAGCCGCGCCGATGAATCGCCACCACCCGATGCGCCGCATGACGATCAAACTGCTCATGTTGTGCTGCGCATTCGCCGCCGGCGCGCTCAGCAGCCCGGCGTTCGCGCAGCAGAAATTTCCGGCGCGCACGATCCGCATCGTCGCGCCCTTCCCTGCGGCCGGCGCCGCAGACATCGTCGCGCGGGTCGTTGCCCAGATATTTTCCGAACAACTTGCTGCGGGCGCAATCGGCTCCGAACTGGTGGCGCGTGCTGCGCCCGACGGCTATACGCTGGTGGTCGGCGTCACCGCCTCGCACGGCATCAACCCGGCGATCAATCCGAAACTGCCTTACGACGCCGTCAAGGATTTCGCGCCGATTTCTCTGGTGACAACGATTCCGCATGTGCTTGTCGTGCATCCGTCGTTGCCGGTGAAGTCGCTGCAGGAGTTCATCAAGTTTGCCAAGGCGCAACCGGGGCTGACCTACGGTTCCGCAGGGGTCGGCACGCCGCACCATCTGGCCGGTGAAATGCTCGGCGTCATGACCGGCGCAAAGTTCACCCATGTGCCGTACAAGGGCACCGCGCCGGCCATCGTCGACCTGATGGGCGGACAGATTTATTTCATGTCTTCGGAATACGCAGCAGTCGCCGGCCAGATTTCCGCGGGCAAACTGCGCGCGCTGGCCGCGGCCACTGCCAACCGGCTGCCGGGGGTCAACATTCCCACCTTCAAGGAAGCCGGCCTGTCCGATTTCGAAGTCACCGCCTGGTACGGGCTCTATGCGCCCGCCGGCACGCCGGCGGACATCGTCAATCTGCTGTCGAAGGAAATTGCGCGCGGTCTGGCCACCCAGGAAGTGAAAGACCGGCTGGGCCCGCTGCACGCCAAACCGATCGGCAGCAGCCCGGCCGAACTTGCCGCCTATACACGCGCGGAAATCGTACGCTGGGGCAAAGTGGCGAAGGCCGCCAATATTCGCGTCGATTGATTCCATCACCGTTGTATTGTCATCTGCCTGCGCACAGCGGGCACCAAGGAATCCGGAAACCGGCCCGCCGATGAAACTGCCCGCGTTTGAGTATATAAAACCACCGACACTGGCCGAAGCCGTGCGGTTGCTTGCGGCGAATCCTGACGATGCCAAGGCCATTGCCGGCGGCCAGAGCCTCATGCCGCTGCTCGCCTACCGCCTCACCGCGCCGCGCCTGCTGGTCGATCTCGGCGCCATTCCGGACCTCAATCGCATCGACATCAGCGCGCAGGGCATCAGGCTCGGGGCATTGGTGCGCTGGCGCGACATTCTGGATGATGACCGCCTGCGCATAGCGCATCCCCTGCTCTACAACGCGGTCGAACATGTTGCGCACTATCAGATCCGCAATCGCGGCACGGTCGGCGGCAGCCTCGCCCATGCCGACCCGTCGGCGGAACTGCCGGGCATTGCCCTGTGTTGCGACGGCGTGATCCATGTCCGCGGCGAACGGGGCGAGCGCACCATCAAGGCAGCGGATTTTTTTGTGGGCCCGCTGACCACGTCACTGGCCGCCGGCGAACTGATCACCGGCCTGCAACTGCCGCACTGGCCGGAAAACCGGCGCTGGGGTTTCGAGGAATTCGCGCGCCGCCGCGGCGACTTCGCCATCGCCGGTGTTTGCGCCGGCATCGATACGAACAACAACAGCTCGGTCAGCGGTGCGCGCATTGCGGTGATCGGCATGGGCAGCACGCCACAGCGCATTGCCGCAGCGGAGCAGTTGCTTTGCGGCCGCGTGCTGGATGCCGCGTCGATCACCGCCGCCGCCGCTGCTGCGGCGGAAGCCGTCACACCGTCTGCCGATATTCACGGCAGCGCCGACTATCGCCGCGCACTGGTTTCGACATTGCTCGAACGCGTCCTGCAGCGCTGCATGCTTCCGGCGGATCGCGCATGAAGATCAATCTGACCGTCAATGGCCGTCGCGAAGCGCTCGATACCGAAGCGCGCACCACGCTGGTGGATGCACTGCGCCACCAGCTGCGCCTGACCGGAACCCACGCCGGCTGCGAGCACGGCGTCTGCGGCAGCTGCACCGTGATCGTCGACGGCGCGGCCGTCAGGTCCTGCCTGATGCTGGCCGTGCAAGCCGACGGCCGCAGCGTCAGCACCGTCGAGGGGCTGTCGCCGGACGGCGGCAAGACGCTCTCGCCGCTGCAGGCCGCCTTCAAAAAACACCACGCACTCCAATGCGGCTTCTGCACGCCGGGCGTGCTGATGACCGCGCATGCCCTGCTCAGCGAAGAACCCGATGCCGGCGAGGAACGCATCCGCGAAGTGCTCTCGGGGAATCTCTGCCGTTGCACCGGCTATCTGCCGATTGTCGAAGCCATACTCGACGCGCGCAGCGCCTATCGCGGGCAACCCGGGAAGAACAGCCATGGCTGAGCGCCCCCCGTTTGTCGGCACGCCCGTCGAGCGGGTCGAAGACCAGCGCCATCTGTGCGGGCACGCGCAGTTCGTCGATGATCTGGCGTTCGAGGGCATGCTGCATGCAAGCATCGTGCGCAGCGCGGTCGCGCACGGCCGCATCCGTTCGATTGACGTCAGCGCCGCGCGCGCCATGCCCGGCGTACACGATGTCATCATTGCCGCCGATATCGGTTCGCCGGTGCCGACCATCCCCATGCGCCTGCAGCCGCTGGAAAGCGTCAAACCGTTCCGCCAGCCGGTCATCGCACAGCACAAGGTACGGTATGTCGGCGAGCCGGTAGCGATCGTTCTCGCGGACAGCCTGGCTCAAGCCGAAGACGCCGCCGACGCCGTGATCGTCGATATCGATCCGCTGCCGGTCGTGGCCGACCGCCACATTTCGGCCGCGAACAAAACGCTGCTGTTTGAGGAGACCGGCACCAACAACCCGGTCACCTTCACCGGCAGCAAGGGCGATATCGACACGGCATTCCGCGATGCGCCGTATACGCTGCGCGAAAAACTCGGCGTGCAGCGGCAGTCGGCGCTGACCATGGAAACGCGCGGCGTGCTTGCCGTGTGGGACTCGGCGCGCGCGCACCTGACGGTATACGGGGCGGCAAAGGTGCTGTATTTCACGCGCCGCAATGTCGCCGCCATGCTGGGCCTCCCGACCGAAGCGGTGGACCTGATCGAAAACGATGTCGGCGGCGGTTTCGGATCGCGCGGCGAGTTTTTTCCCGAGGATTTTCTGATCCCGTTTGCAGCACGGCACTGCGGCCGGCCGGTCAAATGGATCGAAGACCGCCGTGAAAACCTGCTGGCGATGAATCATGCGCGCCAGGTCGAAGGTGAACTCGAAATCGCCTGCGACCGCGACGGCCGCATCCGCGGCATCCGCGGCACCCTGCATGTCGACATCGGCGCCTATCCGCGCTCGAACGGACTGACTGCGCCGCGCAACGTCGCGCAGTTTCTGACCGGCCCCTACCACGTCGAAAACATCCGCATCGAAGCCGTTGTGCACCTCACCAACAAAATGGGCACCGGCACCTACCGCGCGCCCGGCCGCTTCGAGGGCAATTTCTTCTGTGAGCGCCTGATCGAAATGGCGGCACACGGGCTGGGGATCGATCCGATCGAGATGCGCCGGCGCAATCTGATTGCGCATGCGCAAATGCCCTACTCGCTGGCCAACGTCGATCCCGCCGACCTCTATGCGCACAGCGAATGCGACAGCGGCGATTATCACGAAGCCCTGCAGCGCTGCCTCGAAGAATTCGATTGGGTGGAAAAACGCCGGCTGCAGGGGCAGTTGATCGACGGCCGCTATCACGGCCTCGCCGTGGGATGTTTCATCGAAGGCGGTGCCGCCGGCCCGCGTGAAAACGCGCGCATCGAACTCAATGACGACGGCGGCGTGTCGGTTTACGTCGGTTCCGCCTCGCTCGGCCAGGGCCTCGAAACCGTGCTGACACAGATTGCGGCCGACGCGCTGCACCTGCCTCTCGAAAGCGTGCGCCTGTTCCACGGCTCGACCACCTATCTCAAAGAAGGTTTCGGCTCCTATCATTCGCGCTCGACCGTGATGGGCGGTTCGGCAATCCTGCTCGCTGCCGAACAACTCAAATCCGCCATGCGTGATGCGGCGGCGCGGCGGCTCGGCTGCGCGCCGGATGAAATCACATTTGAAAATGGTGCCGCCAGCGGCAAGGGCCGGCGCATCGGGTTTGCCGAACTCGCTTCCGAGAAAATCGACGCTGAAGCCGGCTTTGAAAACCACCACAAGCACACCTACGCCTATGGCTCGGCGGCCGCCCATGTGGCCCTCGATCCGAAAACCGGGCGCATCGAATTGATCGATTATCTCGTCATCGAGGACGTCGGACGCATCATCAACCCGCTGACCCTGCACGGCCAGGTCATCGGCGCCACGGTCCAGGGACTGGGCAGCGTGTTCATGGAAGAAATCGTCTATGACGAAAACGGACAGATGCTGTCCGGAACGCTGGCCGACTATCTGGTGCCGACCGCAACGGACTTCCCCAACATCCGTGCCATCGCACTCGAATCCCATCCCTCGCCGACCAATCCGCTGGGTGCCAAGGGCGCCGGCGAAGGCGGCATCATCGGTGTCGGCGGCGTCGTCGCCAACGCAATCGCCGCGGCACTGGCGCCGCTCGGCGCCGAACCGCGCGAACTGCCGCTTTCACCCGCCCGCATCTGGCATCTGATTCAGGACGCCAGAACAGCCGGCAGGAAAAAGCCCGGTGCAGCCTAGGCAGCGATCCGCTTTGTCTTCTGCTTCGCTTTCGGTTTGGCCAGCGCTTTTGCTTTCGGCTTCGGCAGTTTCTTCGCACGCGCTGCCTTGATCGCGGCCAGCACGCGCTCCGGCGTCGCCGGCAGCGCATAAATGCGCGCGCCGACGGCGTCGTAAATCGCGTTCATGATGGCCGCCGCAGTCGGCACTGCCGTCGGCTCACCAACGCCCTTGGCACCGAACGGGCCGGTCGGATCGTAGTTCTTGACGATGTCGACTTCGATCTCGGGCATGTCGAGGCTGGTCGGCATGATGTAGTTGGTGAGGTTCGGATTCAACTGCTTGCCGTTTTTGTCGAACAGCATTTCCTCCTGCAGCGCAAAACCGATGCCCATCGAAATGCCGCCCTCGATCTGGCCTTCGACCAGCATCGGGTTGATCGGCACGCCGCAATCGTGCGAGGCGACGATGCGCAGCACCTCGACTTCGCCGGTTTCATCATCGACATCGACTTCGGCGATCTGCGTCGCATAGACGTAGGTGGCGAACGGCTTGCCCTGCCCGGTCGCCGGATCGAGCGCGACGGTCGGCGGATTGAACGACGCACTGCCGAGCGCCGGCTGGCCCATGACGAACTGCGCCTGGTTGGCGACTTCGCCGATGCCGATGCAGCGCTGCGGATAGTTCATGACCTGGATCTTGCGATCACGCGCTTCGAGCTGTTCGGGTTTGACGCCGAGCATGGGGGCGGCGACCTGAAACAGGATCTCCTTGGCTTTCGCCGCAGCGAGCCGCACCGCGTTGCCGGTCACATAAGTCGTGCGGCTGGCAATGGCGCCGGTGTCCATCGGCGTGGTGTCGGTATCGGCCGAGACGACATGCACGTCGTCCGTGGCGATGCCGAGTTCTTCGGCAGCGATCTGCCCCATGACGGTGAGCGAGCCCTGCCCCGTCTCAACCGTGCCGGTGAGCACGGTGGCCGTGCCGTCTTCATTGACTTTGACGACTGCCGCGCTCGGGTTGGCCGCGACCGTGAAGCCGATCGGGTACCACATGCAGGCAATGCCGCGTCCGCGCTTTTTCATGTTTAAGCCTCCTTCCAGCCGTAACGTCCCGCTGCCTGCAGCAGCGAATCTTTCACCACCACGCTGTGCAGCACCTGCCCGGTCGGGCTCGATGAGCCTTCATGAAAGGCATTGCGCAGGCGAATTTCCAGCGGATCGATGCCCAGCGCGTGCGCGATGTCGTCCATATGCGATTCATAGGCGAAGCACACCTGCGGCGCACCGAAGCCGCGCATGGCGCCGGTCATCGTCTTGTTGGTGTAAACCACAAAGGCTTCGGCGTGCACGTTCTCGATGTTGTAGGGGCCCGGCGACAGAATGCAGGCCTTGCCGAGCGTGGTTTCGCTCCACGAGCAATAAGCGCCGCCGTCGAGCACGAGGCGAACCTTGCGCGCGAGAATCCTGCCTTCCTTCGACACGCCGGTCTTGTAATGCATGATGATCGGGTGGCGCGTGGTCGTCGCGATGAATTCCTCGACGCGCGTGAACGTGCCCTTCACCGGGCGCCCGGTGATTTTCGACAGCACCGCCAGCGCCGGCTCCTGCGTGATTTCATTTTTGCCGCCGAAGTTGCCGCCGACGATGGTCGCCACCATGCGGATGCGCGACAGCGGCAGTTGCAGCGTGCGCGCCATGTCGGTGCGTCCGAGCGTGATACGGCCGAGCGTCGAGTGGATGGTCAGGCGGCCGTTGGCGTCCCACGAAGCGATCGAGCAATGCGGCTCAAGCGGCACGTGTTCGACCATCTGCGTCGAGAAGGTATCCTCGAAAATGCGATACGACTGACGAAAACCTTTTTCGACATCGCCCTTGGTGATCAGTTTGGTGGCGTAAATGTTGCTCGCCGGCGGATGCACCTTCGGCGCGCTGTCCTTCATCGCCTCAACCGGATCGTAGACCGCCGGCAGCGGTTCGTATTCAACTTTGATTTTGTCGAGCGCTTCAAGGGCGATCTGTTCGGTCACGGCGGCCACTGCGGCCACGCCGTCGCCGGCATGGAACACGCGCGTGTCGGCAAGAATCGGCTGGTCCTTGATCGAAGGGCCGAAGGAATTCACCGGGATGTCCTTGCCGGTGATGACGGCCATTACGCCGGGCATGGCCGCGGCTTCGCGCGTGTCGATCTTCTTGATCAGCGCCGATGAAATGCCGGCGCGCTTGATCTTGCAATAAAGCATGCCGGGAAACGAAATGTCATCGATGTATTTGGTCTGCCCGAGGCCGTGCAGGCGGCCGTCGGGGCGCGTTGCGCGCTGGCCGACCGCCGGGGTTTGCTGGCGCACTTTCGGCGCCAGCGCCTCGATCGGAAACGGCACTTGCTGCGTCACCGCCGGCAGGCGCAGCGATGCGCTGGCGTCGGTCGCACGACCGACACCAGCCGTGCTCTTTTTGCTGCGGACGGGCCTGGCTTTTTTGCTCATCGCGGTGTCCCTGGATTTGGATTGCCTGTTCGATTTCTGCGCCATGATGTTTATCCGTTCACTTTGGCCGCACGACGGGCCGGGTTGCCACGCAGGGCCTTCGCCGATTCCTGCACGGCTTCGATCATCTTGGTGTAACCGGTGCAGCGGCAGAGATTGCCCGCCAATGCATCGCGGATCTCGGCGACACTCGGATTCGGGTTTGCATCGAGCAGCGCCTTCGACGACATGATGACGCCGGGCCCGCAGAAGCCGCACTGCAGCGAGGCACAGTCTTCGAAACATTTCTGGATCGGATGCAGGCGGTCCGGCGTGGCGAGGCCCTCGATCGTCAGCACGTCGCGGCCGCTCGCCTGGCCGGCGAGCATCAGGCAGGAGTTCACCGATTTGCCGTCGACGATCACGGTGCAGGCACCGCAGTCGCCGACATCGCAGCCGAGCTTGGCGCCGGTCAGGCTGAAATTCTCGCGCAGCATTTTCAGCAGCGTGGTTTCCGGCGGTACCGAGGCGCTGCGCGTCTCGCCGTTGATCCTGAGTGTGACGTCGGTCATTTGCGTGCTCCTTTCTGTTTCGCCGCACGGCCCTGGGCACAGGCGGCTTCGAGTGTGCGCTTCACCAGCACGGCGACGAGGTCCTTGCGGTATTCGGCCGAGGCGCGCATATCGCTGATCGGGCGCGCGTCTTCGACCGCCAGGCGCCCGGCTTCGGCGCAGTTTTCCGGCGTGGCCGCGCGGCCTTCGAGAAACTGCTCGGCCGTTTTCGCGCGCACCACCGTGGGCGCCACGGCACCGAGGGCAATGCGCACGTCCTTGCAGATGTTTTTCTTCGCATCGACCCACAGGCTCGAGGCGGCATTGACCAGCGCCAGCGCCTGCCCCTTGCGCAGACCCATTTTCAGAAAATGCGCCGGTTTGCCGAGGTTGTCTTTCGGCACGACGATTTCAATGAGCAACTCATCCTGCTTCAGCACGGTTTTGCGCGGGCCGACAAAAAACTCTTTCATCGGCACCTGCCGTTTGCCGGCCGGGCCAACGATGGTGGCGACCGCATCGAGCGCCACCAGCGTCGGGCCGCTGTCCACCGAGGGCACCGCAGTCACCAGATTGCCGCCGAGGGTGCCGAGATTGCGCGTCTGCACGGCGCCGATGGTATGCGCGGCATCCGCCAGCGCCGGGAACAGATCGGCGATCACCTTCGAGGCCATGATTTCGCTGTGCGTGACCAGCGCGCCGATGCACAGGCCGCGCGCGTTGACTTCGATCTTGCGCAGGTCGCCGGCACGCGAAATATCAACCACCGTCCCGGGCGCATGGGCGGGCGACGACTTGAGGTCGGCCAGGAGATCGGTGCCGCCGGCCAGCACGCGCGCCGGCGCATGTTCTGCCAGCAGGGCTACCGCGTGTTTCGAGTCGGTAGCGGTGAAGTATTCGAACGCTCGCATATTGATGGTCTCCGGAACAATTCGTGCGGCCGGGGCGGCCTGCGTCTGTGAACGGTGGCTGATATTCCAGTTTTGCCAAGTTCATGTCAATAGCGCCAGAGAGCAAACAATACAATTGCTTTTTATCAATGACTTATAAACAATCGGTGCGACGGTAAAATTGCTGTGATATTCTACAATTCATCAATTTTGCGCATTTCCACGGATTTCGAGCCCCTCAAATGCCGCCGGACGCCGCAGGTTTGGAAACACTCACATCGACCGAAACCCGCCCCCAGCCACGGCTGGTGCGTATCGACGTCTACGAGCGCCTGCGCAGCGAAATCCTCGCCTGCACGCTGCGCCCCGGCACCCAATTGCAGGAAAAAGACCTCGCCGAAAAATACGGCGTGAGCAAATCGCCGATCCGCGACGCGCTGTTGCGGCTGCAGGAACAGCACCTGATCGAAGTGCTGCCGCGCAAGGGCTACCGCGTGACGCCGATCTCGATGAACGAAATCGGCGAAATGTACGAAATGCGCGCCTTGCTCGAATGCTCATGTGTGCGCCGCCTGATCGAACACGCCGATGACGCCGCGCTGGCGGCACTCGACGCGGCTGCCGCCGCACCGGCCGCATCCGGCGTGGCGGCGTGGATTCAGTACAACCGCGACTTTCATCTGGCGCTGGCCCGCGCCTGCGGCAACAGCCGGCTGGCGCGCGCCACCATCGAGATCATCGAACAGTTCGACCGGCTGATCACCATGAACATGAACAACGTGCTGCGCGAAGCCGGCAATCTGCAGCAGTTCGTCGACGAACACACGGCAATCGTCGCCGCAATCCGGCGCCGCGACAAACGCGCGGCGGTGGCACTGACGCGCGAGCACGTCGAAAAATCGCAGGACCTGCTGCTCGAACAGATTGGCGAACTCGCCGTGGTGCCATAAAAAATCCTCAGGGGGAAATATGAAAATCTATCCGAACCACACAAAACAACAACTCGAGGCCGGCAAGATCGCCATCGGCATGGGCCTGCACCAGTCGCGCACCACCGACATCGGCGCCATCGCCAAGACCTGCGGCTATGACTGGCTGTTCATCGA
>CAZVDN010000038.1:0-16559 GCA_964625665.1 uncultured Streptomyces sp.
CAATGTGGCAGTTTCCTGCCGGTTGACCGTTTACACAAAATCTTTTACACGTCCCAGAGTAACTTTTTGCATAACTACGACTGATTACCGATTAAAACATTTACTCTGCCCGCGCGTTCTCTGCCAAACCACCCAAGAAACAATCCTTGGCACTACTTAAAAGAGGTCTCCCGTTGAACCCGCGGAAAATCATAGCGGTGCTGTGCCCCTGCTGTCGCAAGCCCCTGTATCGCACCACGCCGACTGCCGGCATCCATGGCAAAGCCATGCATTCGGGAGACGCCACCAATCCGTCGATCGACCACGACAGCAAGGGGGAATTCGTCAAATGCCCGCATTGCCGTCTGCGCATTGCAATGATTCGCGTGGCTGACGAGGATCAAGGGCCAAAGTGGGCCCTCCACAAGATCCAGAAATGCGATTGCCGGCTGCCGTAGTGTTGCGCGTCAGTGCCCCGGGGCCGGCGTGATGTCGATGAACGCGTATCTCTCGGTTTGGCCGACGACCGGCAGCGGATCGTGGTGGTGCGTCAGTTCTTCGTCATGCGAATGGCCGTGGGCTTCGATCGACAGCGCCAGCGCAAAGGCGGCGATGCCTTCCGGCGTGCCGACGGTGCGGAAGTAGCGCTTGTTGCAGGGGAAGCAGCGCAGGTAGCCGACGCCGTCGACGCCGCGCGGCACGTGGGACAGTTTCTCCGTCTTGAGGCGGGTGCGCTTGCCGCAGCTCGGGCAAGCGGAGATGGTGGGGAACAGCGGTTCGGGTTTGGTGGCCATGTTTTTTCGATTTAAAAATAAAAAAGTTTTAACAAATTAACGGGGCTGGCGCGATCTTCGCCGCCCCTCACCCCTACCCTCTCCCCGCTACCGCGGGGCGAGGGAGTATTTTCGGTTAGCCAAATCAGGCTTGGCGGATTTCCTTCGTCACCGAGCGCACATGCCCGGACATCGGCACATAGACCGAATGCGTGCCGGTGCCGCCGGCGACGATGATGCCGATGTCTTCCGCACTTCTCGAGACCGGCAGCAGGCTGTCACGCGTGATTTCGCCGAGTTCGGCGCGGCGGCCGGCCTGGGTGCGCGCGAGTTCTTTTGCTGAGAGGCGGCTGGCGGCGAGCTGCGAGGTTTGCCAGAGGCGTTGCTTCACATCAGCTTTGCTCAGGCCGTCGCGCTTCAATACTTCGGCGTGTTCAGGCGCGAGGATGATCCACGGCTCACCGCCGAAGATGTAATCGCTGCTGGCCGGAAAGGCCATGGTGTCGCCGATCACGCGCAGCAGTTCTTCGGCATTCTTGGCGTGGGTGTTCATGTTCCAGGTGCCGAGCGCGCCGACGGTGGTGACGGTGCTCTGCTCTTTGCTGAAGCCGCGCTCGACGTGCAGCGGCTGCCAGGGGTTGGCGTCTTCGTTCTCGGCGCAGCAGAAGGTGTATTTGCCCGGCTGGCCCTGGGTGGCTTTGTCCATCTCGCCGGCCTGCGCACCGCCGATATTTTGCAGAATGAGGCGCATGGCGCGGCCGAGCGTGGCGTTGGCCCAGGCGCCGGGGCCGAGGCAGTTGCCGCCGCTGTTCACACCGAGCTGTTTCGCGATCGGGCCGTTGATGATCATGAACACCGCGGCCGGATTGGTCGTCGCCTGAATGGCGCGCAGGTTGAAGCGCGGATCGGCAATCGCTTCGGTGGCGGCGATCAGCACCGGCAGGTATTCCGGATAACAGCCGGCCATCACCGCATTGATGGCGATGCGCTCGACGGTGGCCACACCGAAGGCCGGCGCCACCGCGCCGACGATGTCATCGGGTTTGCGGCTGGTGCATTTGAGCATGCGCTCGACGCGTTCGCGCGTCGGCGGCATCGCCGGCAGGCCGTCGCTCCAGTGGCGTTCGAGCAGGAGGCGGTTGAAGGCGTCAAGGTCGTCGCTGACTTCAAGAGTGGCGGCACGCGCACCGCCGGCATATTGAGCCGATGTAACGGCAGCAGGCACCGTGCACAGGAGGCGCGCGACTTCATCGACGCAATCGGCGGCAATCTGTTTGATTTCGTCGCGCGTGCGGATACCGAAGGGATGCGGCACCAGTGCAATCGGCAGTTGCGGCAGACCGAGCGCGCGCGACTGGCTGTGGCCCAGCCCCTTGAACGCCGTCGAGCAGATGGTCAGCGCGGCAAGGCCCCGCTTCGCGGCTTCAACACTGTCGTGGATACTCCACGACGTGCATGACCCTCAATCGCCGGAGCGGGTGATGACGGCGTCGCAGCGTTTTTCGAAATCGTCGAGCACCGCCTCATCGACCGGCACCTGGCCGGACTTGCGGTGCTTCAGCACCGCCGCGACCTTGTATTGGCTGACGAGCAGTTCACCGAGATCATCGACGAGATACTGGAAATTCGGTTTGGCGTTGTCGATGAAGCCGACGGTTTTGCCGGCAAGCGTGTCGAGCACGGTGAGCGCGCGCGCAGCGTACTGCGGCGGCGCGATCGGATCGAGGATGGTCAGCGTGGAAGCCATTGTTGCCTCTGTTTGCGGGTGTATTTACCTGCGCTCGATCGTACCCGCAGGCACGCCACCTGTCCATCGGCACGGCGGCAGGCGCACAGGCAAACGGTTAAAATCGCGCCATTGCCGCAACCCCGCGGCATCTGCAGTGACCGGCCCGAGATGATATTCAGTTTGCGTGTGTATTTTTGCAGTGTGTTGGCGGCGGCGTGTGCGCTGCTGGCCGCGTTTGCCGGCGCCGCAAGCTATCCCGAACGCCCGATCCGCCTGATCGTGCCGCTCGCTGCCAACGGCGCGATGGACACCGTCGCGCGCAGCCTCGCCATCAGACTCTCGGAAAGTCTCGGCCAGACCGTGGTCGTCGATAACCGCGGAGGCGGCGGCGGCAGTGTCGGCGCCGAACTCGTGCGCTTCGCCGCGCCTGATGGTTACACCATCATGATGATCAGCGCGAGCTCGGTGGTGCATCCGCTGATGTACAAGGCCGAGTACGACGCGGTGCGCGATTTTGCGCCGATCACCCAACTTACCTCGCAGCCGCACCTGATCGTGGTCAATCCGTCGGTGCCGGCGAAATCGCTGGTCGAACTGATCGCCTATGCGAAAGCGAATCCGAACAAGCTCAATTACGCGTCGGCCGGCAACGGCAGCCTGATCCATCTCACCGGCGAACTGTTCAAGTTCGCCACCGGCACGGAGATGACGCACATTCCCTACAAGGGCATCGGCGCGGCCTATCCCGATCTGATCGGCGGACAGATACAACTCACCTTCGGCAGCATCATCTCGGCGCTGCCGCAGGTGCGCGCCGGCCGCCTGCGCGGGCTGGCCGTCACCGGCGCCAAACGCGCCAAGCCGCTGCCCGATGTGCCGTCGGCGAGCGAAGTCGGCGTGAAGGGCTTTGTGATGACGCAGTGGTACGGCGCGCTGGCGCCGGCGAAAACGCCGCAGCCGATCATCGACCGCCTCAATGCCGAAATGCGCAAGGCAATCGACAATCCGGCCGTGCTGTCGCGCCTGATCGACGACGGCGCCGAGGCCGTGCCGGGCACGCCGCAGCAGTTTCGCGATCATCTGATCGCCGAACGCAGCAAATGGGCCGGCGTCATCAAGCAGGCGAAGATCAAGGGCGATTGAGCAAAGGCAGGCGCCACAGGGCAAAGTTATATTTGACAGACTGCGGGCCAAGGCCTGATCTGCGTTAAAGTACTCAACTGCAAAAAATACAGGAACGGCAATGCGACTGCGCGTGCTGGGTTGCGCCGGCAGTATCGGCGGATTTCATAACAGGACCACCTCGTTTCTGCTCGACGACGACGTGCTGGTCGATGCCGGCACCGGCGTCGGCGACCTGTCGCTGGCCGAACTGACGCTGATCGACCACATCTTCATCACGCATTCGCATCTCGACCACATCAATTCGATCGCCTTCATGGTCGATTCGGTCGGTGCGCTGCGGCCAAAGCCGGTCACCATCCATGCGCTGGGCGCGACCATCACCGCGCTGAAGAAATACATATTCAACTGGGAGATCTGGCCGGACTTCACGGTGATCCCCAATGCCGACCAGCCGTTCATGCGCTATGAGGAAGTTTCCGTCGGCGAGGTGATCGATCTGGGCGGCCGCAAAATCACCGTCCTGCCCGCCGTGCACACGGTGCCGGCGGTCGGCTACCAGTTCGACAGCGGCAAGGCCAGCCTGGTCTTCACCGGCGACACCGGACAGAACGATGCGCTGTGGGAAGCCGTCAACAAAATCGACAACCTGCGCTATCTCATCATCGAAACGGCGTTCGCCGACAAGGACCGGCCGCTGGCCGAACTGTCGAAACACCTGTGCCCGGAAATGCTCGGCGAGGAACTGGCCAAACTGAAACGCCCCGCCGAGATCTACATCACCCACCTGAAACCGAGCGAAATCGAGCTGACCATGCTCGAAATCGAGGAACTGGCGACCAAAACGCCGCCGCGGCCGCTCGAAAACGACCACGTCTTCGAATTCTGACGCGCCGGCCCCGGCGCGCCCTTTTGCGCCTGCCGTTTTGCGACGGCGATTTAAGGCATACTGGCCGCAGTGCCGTTATGTTCACATGACTCCGGCATCCATCCGCGACCTGCAACAGCAATGAAAAAACAAGTTCCAGTCGGCGAACTGCAATTCGGTGTCTACATCCACGCGCTCGACCGCCCGTGGACTGAAACGCCCTTCGTCTTTCAGGGGTTCGTGCTCAACAACGACGAGCAGATGAAGGCGCTCAAGCAGTACTGCAAGAGCGTGTTCATCGACCTCGAAAAAGGCACGGACATTGCCGACAAGCCGCCGGAAAGCGGGCCGGTGCTGCCGAGCGTGCTCGAAACCATCAAGGTCAAGACGGTCTACGAAGAGCGCGCCGAGGTCACACGCGAACTGCCGGTCGCGCGCGAAGCGCACAACAAGACCCTGCAGGTCATGCATGACGTGGCCAGCGCCATCAATTCGCGCACCGCGCTCGATGCGCCGCGCATCCAGGCCGCCGTGGAGAACATGACCGAAAGCGTGGTGCGCAACCCGGACGCGATGCTGCTGCTCGAGCGCATGAAGAAAAAAGACCCGAAGACGCTCGACCGCGCGCTCGGCGTGTCGATCTACATGATCACCTTCGGGCGTTTTCTGTCGCTGCCGCGCGAGCAGCTCGATCTCCTCGGCATGCTCGGCCTGCTGCAGGACATCGGCAAGCTGCGCCTGCCCGGCCAGTTGCTGCTCAAAGCCAATCCGCTGACCAAGGCCGAGCGCATGGTGTGCAGCGATCATGTCCGCCATTCGGTCGCCATTCTGCGCGAAACGCCGGGCCTGCCGCCGGGCCTGCCGGAACTCGCCGCCCTGCATCACGAACGCATCGACGGCAGCGGCTATCCGAAAGGCCTTAAGGGCCCGCAGATCGGTCTGATCGGCTGCATCGCCGGACTGATCGACAGCTACGATGCGATGACCGAAACCAAACCCTACCGCGACCCGATCCCGCCGGCGCAGGCGCTGCAACTGCTCTACGCCGAGCGCGGCACCAAGTACGACGGGCCGCTGGTCGAACAGTTCATCCAGTGCATCGGCACCTATCCGGTGGGCGCGGTGGTCGAACTGCATTCGGGCGAGATCGGCATCGTCATCGCGCGCAACCCCAAGATGAAGATGTTTCCGCGCGTGATGGTTATACTCAATATCCACAAAGACCCGATCAAGCCGCCGAAAATCGTTGAGGCAGCGGGCATCAAGAAAACCCTGCCCAAGGGAAGCATCGACATTGACCCCTCCGAATACTTCCTCTGACACGCCCGGCCAGGACGCCAACGCCGAGGCCGATACCGGCATTGCCGCACTCGTGGTGCGGCTTGCCGGCGAGCTTGGCGCCGACGGCGATACGCTGGCGACGGTTGCCGCGCTGTATGTCGAAGCGCAGGCGCGCGCGCCCGATATTTTTGTGCCGGTATCGCGCGGCATCGCCGCCGCATTTGCGCAGCTTGCGGCCAATCCCGCCGGCGACGCACCGGCGCTGCATGCGGCGCTGGGCGAATGGGCGCTCGATGCCGAACGCGAACCGCTCGAACGCATGCGCGGCGACTGCCAGCGCTTTCAGGCGGCGCTGACGCGCGCCGCGCTGCGGCTGCACGCCGGCGACAGCGCGCGCGGCGCGGAAACGCTGCTCGCGCTGCAACGCTACACCCTGCTGCAGGTCGCGCTGCTCGCGGCGCTGGCAGCGCGCAGTCAGGCTGAAGGCGGCGTGGTGCGCACGCTGCCGACGCCTGAATACGCGGCGTTCATGGACATCTTCCGCACGACGATCGAAGCCCACCGGGTGGACGGCAAACAGCTCGGCCTGCTGGTGCTGCAGGTGCCGAAGATCGAGCAGGTCGACCGCCTGCTCGGCATGCAGAAAGGCGAGGCCTTCATGCTGCGCGTGACGCGCCGCCTGCACGAAGGCGTGCTGCGCAAAAACGACCGCCTCGGCCGCATCAGCCGCGACCAGTTCGCCTGCCTGCTGCCGCGCATCGCCGGCGAAGGCGTGGCGATCCTCGCTGCGAGCAAGATCCTCGACGCACTGGAAATGCCGATCCCGATCGGCGACCATTCGTTCGATACCGACGCCATCATCGGCATCGCGCTCTACCCCGAGCACGGCGACAACCCGCAGATGCTGGTGCGCAATGCCAAACTCGCCGCCGCTGCGGCGCGCGAACGCGCCGAACATTTCACCGTTTACGATGCGCTGCACGGCGAAAACGTCGAACGCAAGCTGCAGGTGGAAACGCGTTTGCGCCACGCGCTCGAACAAAACACGCTCGGCCTCGCATTCACGCCGCAGCTCGATCTCACCAGCGGGCGCATCGCCGCGCTCGGCTGCAGCCTGCAATGGCCGGACAGCGAACCCGGCGCGATGGCCGAAATCGATGCCGTCGAAGCCGCCGAAACCGCCGGGCTGATCCGCGAGGTCACCTGGTGGCTCTATAACAACGCCTTCAGACAATGCGCGGAATTCGCCGCGGACGGCGTTGCGCTGCCGCTCGCGCTGCAACTGAGCGCCGGCGGACTGGCGCAGCCGGATATCGTCGAATTCATCGACCGCGCGCTGCGCACCTGGAAGATCGCGCCGCACCAGGTGATGATCGAAGTGCATGAATCGGCACTGGCCGAGGTCAATGCGTCGTTGAAAGACACCCTGAGCGGGTTGAAAGCGCTGGGCGTGCAGCTCGGCATCGACGGCTTCGGCACGGCGTCGGTATCGCTGGCCAACCTTGCTGATTTGCCGTTTGACGAAGTCAGAATCGGCGGCGCCCTCCTTGGCAACAATGTGGGCGGCGCACTGAACGTCAAAGTCGTGCGCGCGCTGGCGCACCTGGCACAGGACTACGGCTTTGCGCTGACCGCCGACGGCGTCAATAACGCCGATACGGCACTGGCGGTGTCAACGCTCGGCTGCAAACGGATCCAGGGCCCGCACGTCGGGCGCGCGCTGTCGGTCGCGGAAGTGCTGTCCTGCCTGCGCAACACGGACCCGCCCGCGCAACTGCCGCTCATGCCATTAATACCGCGTGCCTAGCGGCTGAGCAGCCGGCGCAGCGCGTTTTTGCGGTAGGTCACGTCGTAATAGGCGCCGCCCTGCGGGCGTTCCGAAAATTTTCTGCGCCAGATTTCGCTGTAACCGTGGCGCCGCATGAAGGCCTCGATGTCGGCCAACTGACAGCAGCCGGCATAGGATTCGAAATCCGCGACTTCAGTCTTGATGTATTCGAAGCCGCGCAACAGCGGCAGCGCGCCCTCGAGCACCAGCAGCTCCGAACCCTGGGTATCCATGACCAGCGCATCGTAATCGGCTGCGTTGACGCCCTCGCGCGCAAACAGCGTGGTCAGCGTCGTGCTGGTGAGCGTGATCGACGCCTTGAACTTGATGTCGGGATAGATATCGGCGTGATGCTTGAGGTCGAGGATCGACGAGGACTTGCCGTCGTTGTTCGCGATATGAAAAGGCGTCTCGACGCCGTCGCGGTCAGTGACCAGCGCGCAGACCGCGCGCTGTTTCGGCAGCGCACGGATATTAGCGACCAGCGTTTCATACACCGACGGGATCGGCTCGATCCACAACACGTTCAGGCCGGCCCGGTCGTAGATCAGGCGTTCCTGTCCGGTATTGGCACCGACATGCACCACGCCGCGCACGTAACGCTCGAAATGTTCGGGGTCCCGCTGCCGTTTTGGCCACCACTGCCGCCGCAGCGCGCCGGCGAGATTGCCGAGCAAACTCATCCGCTGACGAAATGGTCGACGAAGACGTTGACCGGCGTGTCCGCGAGGCGCTTTTCATCGGCGCAGAGCGCAAGGATCGCCTGCTGCTGTTTGACGGAAAAACGCCGCGCGAGATTGGTGCGGAATTTTTCCAGCAGCAGCGGAATGCCGTCGCGGCGGCGCCGCGGATGGCCAAGCGGAAATTCGATTTCGACTTTTGCGCTCCGGCGGCCGTCCTTGAACATCACGCGCACCGCCGCACCGTTCGAACGGCGTTTCGGATCGAACAGGCTCGCGGTGAGCTGCTTGTCCATGGTCACGCTCATTTTCGCGCGCAGAATGTCGATGCGCGGATCGGCGGCGGCCGCATCTTCATAATCCTCTGCCGTGAGGCGGCCGAAAATCAGGCCGATGGCCGCGATGTACTGGATGCAGTGATCGCGGTCGGCCGGGTTATGCAGCGGCCCCTCCTTGATCAGATGAAACGATTTGTCGTGCGTCCACAATTCGACTTTGGCGATGTCGTCGAGCCGGTCTTTCACCAGCGGATGCAGCTTGATCGCACACTCGGCCATGCTCTGGCCGTGAAAGCCCGCCGGATAGGCGATCTTGAACAGCACGTTCTCCATCACATAGGAACCGAAGGGCCGCGTGTACCTTAACGGCTTGCCCTCGAACAAGACGTCGTAGAAGCCCCAATGTTTGGCCGTCAGCGCCGAGGGATAACCCATCTCGCCCTTGAGCGCCATCATGGCCAGGCGCACCGCGCGGCTGGTGGCGTCGCCGGCCGCCCACGATTTTCGCGAGCCGGTGTTGGGCGCATGGCGGTAGGTGCGGATCGCCTGACCATCGATCCACGCGTTCGACACGGCATTGAGAATTTCTTCGCGCGTGCCGCCCATCAGTTGGGTCACCACCGCGGTGGAAGCGATTTTCACCAGAATGACGTGGTCAATGCCGAGTCCGTTGAAATTGTTTTCCAGCGCGGTGATGCCCTGGATTTCATGCGCCTTGATCATCGCCGTCAGCACGTCGCGGATTTTCAGCGGCGCCTTGCCGGCGGCCACATTGCAGCGCGAAAGGTAATCCGCAGTGGCAAGAATGCCGCCGAGGTTATCGGAGGGATGTGCGCCGTTGCGGCCGAACCACGCGTCGTTGTAATCGAGCCAGCGGTTCATGGTACCGATGTTGAACGCCGCGGTCACCGGATCGAGCACATAGGGCGTGCCGGGCACGCGCGCGCCGTTGGGCACGATGGTGCCGGGCACCACGGGCCCGAGCAGTTTGGTGCAGGCCGGATAGGACAGCGCCTCGAGGCCGCAGCCGATGGTGTCCAACAGGCAGTAATGCGCCGTCCTGTAAGCGAGCGCGCTGGTGATCTTTTTGTGGGCAACGTAATCGGCGATGGCGACGATTTCGCGGTCGAACGGCGGGCGCTTGCCGGCTTTTTGGGGGGCGGCCACTAATCCACCTGAATGTTTGCCGTACGCGCCACCCTGGTCCAGCGCTCGATTTCGGCTTTGAGAAATGCCGCGTATTGCTCCGGCGTGCTGCCGACCGATTCGGTGGCGTCCGCGGCGAAGCGCTGCTTGATGTCGGGCAGTTGCACGATGCGCGCCACTTCGCGCGACAATTTGACGACGATCTCGTTTGACGTGCGCGCCGGCAGCAGTACGCCGATCCAGCCGGTGAATTCATAGCCGGGCACACCGGACTCGGCGATCGTCGGTGTATCGGGCAGCGCCGGCGAACGCTTCGGCGTGGTGACGGCCAGCAGCCGGAGTTTGCCGTCGCGCGCCGAGGGCAGCGTAGACGACGGACTGCCGAACACCACCTGCACGCGGCCGCCGAGCAAATCAGTCACCGCCTGCGGCAGGCCCTTGTAGGGCACATGCACGAGATTGACCTTGGCCAGCAGGCGGAACAATTCGCCGGCCAGATGATTGGAACTCGCATTGCCGCTCGAACCGTAATTGAGTTCACCGGGCCGCGCGCGCGCATAGGCCACCAGCTCCTGCACCGATTTCACCGGCACCGCCGGATGCGCGACCAGCACGTTCGACTGCGACACCACCTGCCCGACCGGCACGAAGTCGCGCAGCGTATTGAACGGCAGCTTGCGATAGACGCTCTCGCGGATCGACAGCGCCGAGGTCGAAAACATGATGGTGTAGCCGTCGGGCGCCGCATGCGCGGCGATTTCCGCGCCGACGATGCCGTTGCGGTTATCGACGATGACCTGCTGGCCCCAGACTTCGGTCAGTTTCTGCCCGACTGCGCGCGCGACGATGTCGCCGGCACCGCCGGCCGCCGAAGGCACGATGACGCGCAGCGGGCGCGCCGGATACTGCTGCGCCTGCGCGCCGGACGCCAGCACTGCAGCCGCCATCATCATCCGCCATGCGTTCGCGCGATTCATCCCTTCCCCTCTGTGCGCCGCGGGTAACGCGGGCGATGCGCCGATTTTAACGCGATGCGCGCGCGCAGTCCGCGCGCGTCTTGGCACGGAGACTTTTCCATTACAATCGATCGCATACGTTGGGAGGAGAAACAATTGAAAGGCAAACAAATCGGCCTCGCCGTGGTGGGCTCGGGGCGCATCGGCACCTTGCGCGCGCGGCTTGCCGCCAAACATCCGGCGGTGAATTTTCTCGCCGTCTCGGATATCGATCCGGCCAATGCGAAAAAGCTCGCGGAAAAAGCCGGCGCGGATTTTTATTCGGGCACCTATGACGAAATCATCGCGCGCCCCGAAGTCACCGCCGTCATCGTCTCCACGCCCGAAGGTGAACACGCCGCGCCGGTGCGCAAGGCGCTCTCGCTCGGCAAACCGGTGCTGGTCGAGAAACCGATCGCGCTGACGCTCAACGACGCCGACGCCATCCTCGCCGAACTCAAACAAAGCGGCGGTCATCTGCATGTCGGCTACAGCCGGCGTTACAAGGAGTGTTTCCTGCGCGCCAAGGAGCAGATCAACCAGGGCCGTCTCGGCCAGGTCATCGGCGGCACCGCGCGCGTCTATAACAAGCGCACCTCGGCATTCAACATTCTCAAACGCGATCCGCATGCCACGCCGGTGCTGGACGTGCTCACCTATTACGTCGATCTGATGTGCTGGTTCATGGAAGGCATCCCTCCGGTCGAGATCGTCGCGCGCGGCAACAAAAAGCTCTTCAAGGGCTATGAAGCCGACGACATGAACTGGGCGATCATGAGTTTCGAGGACGGCGCCGTCATCAACCTCGGCGTCAGTTATGCGCTGCCGGCGCATTATCCGACTCAGGGCCAGTCCGACCGCGTCGAACTGCTCGGCATCGACGGCGCGATGATGATCGACGACGATCATCTGAACCATCTGCTCTATTCGGAAAAAGGCGTCGCCCACGCTTACATTCCCGGCCACAGCGAAGACATGGTCTTCCTCGGCAGCACCACGCCGGGCGACTGGGCCGCCGGCGATTTCTGGGGGCCGATGGCGAATGAAACGCGCGCCTGGCTCGATCATCTGTCCACCGGCAGCGCAACCGTGCAAACCACACCGCAGCAGGCGCGCCTCAATCTGGAAGTGACGCTGGCCATCGTGCGCGCCGTGCAAACCGGGAAACCGGTGACGCTGCCGTTCGCCGGATAAGGCTGTGACCGTGCACGCGCTGCCCGCATTGCGCTGCCTGTTCGCCGCACTGCTGGCGTGGCCGTTTATCGGCGTGCAGGCCGCCTATCCGGAAAAACCGGTCCGCTTCGTCGTCGGCCTCGCGCCGGGCGGCGCTTCCGATTTCGCGGCGCGCACGATCGCCGCGCGCCTGTCGGCGTCCATCGGTCAGCAGGTCGTCGTCGACAATCGCGCCGGCGCCGGCGGCAGCATCGCCGCCGGCATCGTCGCGCGCTCGGCCCCCGACGGCTACACCATGCTGCTCGGCTCGCGCAGCAACTTTGTGATGGATGCGCTGATCAACAAGAACCTCGGCTACGATCCGCGCCGCGATCTGGCCGCCGTCACGCTGGCCACCTCGCAAAGCATGGTCCTCGTCGTGCATCCGTCGGTCGCCGCCAGAACCGTGGCGGAACTGATTGCGCTCGCCAAAACGCAACCGGGAAAACTCACCTATGCCTCGGGCGGGACCGGCACCGGCACGCATCTCGCCGGTGAATTGTTTGCGCGACTCGCCGGCATCAGCATCGTGCATGTGCCCTACAAAGGCGGCTCGCAATCGATGGTCGATCTGATCGCCGGCCAGATCAATCTCATTTTCCAGTCGTTGCCGACCGCTGCGCCGCACATCCGGGCCAACCGGATTCGCGCGCTGGCGGTCACCACCGCGCGCCGCTCGGCACTGCTGCCCGAACTGCCGACAGTGGCCGAAAGCGGGCTCGCCGGTTATGAAGCCGACAACTGGTACGGCATTGCGGTGGCGGCAAAAACATCACGCGACGCGGTACGCCTGCTCAATCGCGAAATCGTCGCGGTGCTCAATCATGCGGAAGTACGGCAGGCGCTGCTGCAACAGGGGCTCGAACCCGCGCCGTGCAGCGCCGACGCATTTGCATCCCACATACAGGCCGATTTC
The DNA here is from genome assembly GCA_964625665.1 of uncultured Streptomyces sp. Classification (GTDB taxonomy): domain Bacteria; phylum Pseudomonadota; class Gammaproteobacteria; order Burkholderiales; family SG8-41; genus PALSA-1004. The sequence continues at coordinate 12,808 of CAZVDN010000038.1, forward strand.
GACAAGTGGGGGAAAATCGTCGCCGACATCGGGCTGGCGCAATAACGCCGGCGGCGGCCGGTGGCGCCGCTATTTGTTCGGCGCGGCGTCCGCGGTGTTGGCCAGATGCGCCGCGTTGCGCCCGGCCAGCCGGCCTGAGGTAAACGCCCAGCCCAGATGATGGCCGTGGCCTTCGGCCATCAGGCCGCCGAGCGCCACCGTGCCGGCGCCGAAGAGCCCGGGGATCGGCTTCTGGTCTTCGCGCAGGATCTGAAAGCGTTCATTGATCGCCAGCCCCGTGTCGGTGCCCATGGCGAAACAACTGACCGGCCCCATCGCATAAAAAGGCCCGTTCTCGATGGTCAAGGCATCGGCGGCGATGCCGCCCTTGCCGGCCTGCGCCGGTAGCGACGCATTGCGTTCGCGGACCGACTGCGCAAGTTTCTCCGGATCGGCGCCGAGTTTCTGCGCCAGCGCGGCGATGGTCGGCGCTTTTCTGAACACGTCCTTGCGGCTGCGTTCGTAGTCGGGCACATAGGCGTAGGCGACACCGGGCGCCGTCGAAACGAAATACGGAAACTGCGAAAAACGCTTTGCCAGCCGCTCGTCGAACACGATATAGGCGTACTGGTCGGGCTGTTCGACGAGTTTGTATTCGGGATGATCGAGCTCGTCGCAAAACCGCTCGCCGCGCGCATTGACGAGGATCGCGCCGTTGGCATAAAGGCTGGCCTGCGCTTCAAGCACAGTGGTGAGAAAACTCATGATGAACGGGCGCAGCAGGCGCGCCGGCATGTACTCGAGCGAATACTCCATGAACTTTGTCAGCACGCGCCACGGCGGCAGCATGTGCACCAGCGTGCGCTTCTGCGGCGCAATGAAGCGGATGCGCGCATAGGCCATGTGCGAATTGAGAATGTGCGCACCGAGTTCCATCGCCATCACGTGACCGTCGCCGGTGTTGGCCGGATTGCACGACGACTTCATGTTCACCAGTTCGGGCCGCGCGTAACGCTGCTTCATTTCGCGGCCGGAACTGAAATCGCCGCAGGACAGCACCACGCCGCCGCGCGCGCGGTAACGCTCCGGCGTGCCGTCGTCGCGCAGGCACTCCACGCCGACGACGCGGCCGTTATCGGTCAGCAGGCGTTTGGCGCGGCGGCCCGTGCGGATTTCGACGCCGATGGCGCGCGCGCGTTTCTCCAGCCAGTAGCCGTAGGCGCGCGAATTGGGCAGCACGTTGTGCATGCGCGGCTTGCGGTGCGGCAGTTCGAGCGTCGGGCCGAAAAAGCGCACGCCGATCGACATCAGCCAGCGCAGCGTGTCGTTGACGTTGTCCACCAGAATGCGGCGCAGCACAAGGTTGTCGTGATTGTCGAAGTCACGCCACTGCGTTTTTTTCACGGCGTCGGCGAATTTGCCGGCGTCGATGTAATGGTCGTCGGGATTGTCCTTGATGCCCTTGCGGATCTGGTGCGGCGTACAACTGGCGGAAATCGAGCCGATCGAACGGATGGTCGAGCCGCCGATCTGCGGATTTTTTTCGACAACGATGACCTGGCGGCCGAGCGTGGTCGCCTCGATCGCAGCCGCAAGCCCGGAACCGCCACCGCCGATCACGATGACGTCGGCCAGATACTCGATTGCGTTTGCGTCGTTCCCGGCGCCCGCACCGCCGGCTTGCGGATCCACTGCCATTGCGAAAACTCCTCCTGAGACCGGCGTGGCCGTTGATGGCTCTGATCGCCGTGATTTGGCCTGATCATAACGACGGAGCGGAGCGCGGGTCAATGCGAAGCAGCCTGCGCTTTCACGCCGGCGCATGCAATGCGATACTTGTTGCATTCCGCAGTCACCCGCCGGAAAGGTTTTTGACATGCGTTACCGTTCAGCCCCGCACGCACTGATGGCCGGCATGCTGTTTCTGGCCAGCACGACGGCTCAGAGCCAGTCCGCCTTTCCGCTCAAGCCCGTCCGCATCGTCACCGCTGCGGCCGGCGGCGCCAGCGATTTCACCGCGCGCATGCTGGCGCAGGGGCTGGGGGCCAATCTCGGCCAGCAATTCATCGTCGATAACCGCGGCGGCGCCAATGGCGTGATCGCCGCGCAGATGGTGGCCAAGGCGCCGCCCGACGGTTACAACCTGCTGCTGTTCACCAGCCCGATCTGGCTGCTGCCGCTGCTGCAGGACAACGTGCCCTACGATCCGGTGCGCGACTTTGCGCCGATTGCAATCACCGACAGTTCGCCAAGTGTGCTGGTCGTGCATCCGTCGCTGCCGGTGAAATCGGTGCGCGATCTGATCGCGCTGGCCAAAGCGCGCCCGGGTGAGTTGAATTACTCGCGTGCCTCGGCGGGCGGCGCCTCCCATCTCTCGGCGGAACTGTTCAAATCGATGGCGGGTGTCAACTTCGTGCCGGTGCCCTACAAGGGCGGCGGGCCTGCACTGCTGGCGGTGTTGGGCGGCGAAGCCGAGCTGACTTTCGCCAGCGCCGGGTCGGTTTCGGCGCCGCTGAAGATGAACCGCGTGCGCGCGCTCGCAGTCACCACGGCCGAACCGTCGCGCCTCTTCCCCGGGGTGCCGACCATTGCGGCCGCGGGGCTGCCGGGTTTCGAAGCCATCCTCGCCAACGGCTTTTTCGCGCCGGCCGGCACGCCGCCGGCCATCATCAACACGCTGGGCCAGGAAGTCGCGCAGATACTGCGCAAACCGGATGTCACGGAGCGCTTTTTCGCCACCGGCATGGAAGCTGTCGGCAGTTCGCCGGCGGCCCTCGATGCCATGGTCAAATCAGACATTGCCAAATGGGGCAAACTGATCCGCGCGGCAAAAATTCGCATCGAGTAAAAACGCTGCTGCCGGTTGCCGCTGTTGCCGCACCGGCATTTTTTCCGCGATGAATTGTTGTGGCGCGCGGCAAAACGCTGCAAAATCACTTGAGGCCGCCGGGCATTCCGGTGCATCGCCGGCCCAATAAAAAAATCGATGTCCAATCGATCACGGGATTCCGCAGCGCCAACCAGTCTGCATGTAGTCACGACTGTGAAACGCTGCCCACATCTTTGGAGGAAGGTGCTCATGCTACGTTCGCGTTTGTGTTTGCTTGCATTCCCGGTTCTTTCGTTGCTGCTTGCCGGATTCGCATCGGCCCAGGATTATCCCAACCGCCCGATCCGTCTGGTCATTCCGTGGCCGGTGGGCGGCGGCACCGACGTGACGTTCCGCCTGTGGGCGCCGGTGCTGGCGGAGTCCCTCGGCCAGCAGATCGTCATCGACAACCGCGCCGGTGCCAGTTCAATCATCGGTCTCGACATCGTCGCCAAGTCGCCGCCCAACGGCTACACCCTCGGCGCCTCCAATATCGCTTTCGGTGCGAATCCCTTTCTGATCGAAAAAATGCCTTTCGATTCGGAAAAGGACCTGATGCCGGTGAGCCTGACGGCCATGGTGCCGATGGCACTGACCGTGCATCCTTCGGTGCCGGTGAAAAACGTCAAGGAACTCGTCGCCCTCGCCAAATCGAAACCGGGCGCGATGAAATATTCGTCCGCGGGCAATGCCAGCGCGAGCCATCTGGTGACGGAGCTCTTTCTCGACGTCGTCGGCGCAAAGATGCTGCACGTGCCCTACAAGGGCGGCGGGCCGCAGGTCGTCTCCGCGGTCAGCGGCGAAACCGCCGTGGCCTTCATACCGATCCCGAATTCGCTCCCGCACATCCGCAGCGGCAAATTGAATGCTCTGGCGGTGAGCACGCTGAAACGCGACACCACGC
>CAZVDN010000039.1:0-10231 GCA_964625665.1 uncultured Streptomyces sp.
TTTGTAGTGATCGCCTGCGGGCACCGCCTGCGTGCGCACCGCGGAGAGGTCCGAACCCGCCTGCGGCTCGGTGAGGTTCATGGTGCCGGTCCACTCGCCGCTGACGAGTTTTTCCATGAACTGCTTTTTCTGCGCATCGGACCCGCGCAGCTTCAGCGCCTCGATCACGCCGGAGGTCAGCATCGGGCACAGACAGAACGCCATGTTGGCGCTGTTCCACATTTCCTGCACCGCCATCGCCACGATGTGCGGCAGGCCCTGGCCGCCGAAATCAGCCGGCCCCGACAGGCCGTTCCAGCCGGCGTCGGAAAATTGTCTGTAGGCGTCGGCAAAACCGGCCGGCGGCGTGACCTTGCCGTTGGCAAGCACTTCAGCAGCAAACTTGCCCGCCTCGCCCAGCACCGCCTCGACCAGGTCCGGCGTGACCTCGGCGCAGGCCGGCATCGCCGTGATGTCGGCCAGCCCGACCAGTTCCTCGATGACGAACTGCATGTCCTTCAGTGGCGCGGAATATTGAGACATGGCGGCTTCCCGATATGAATGATGAACATGACGCGTTGGCGGCGGCCCAGCATAGCAAAAAAAAAGGGCAAAGCACGAAGCTTTGCCCTTTTCTGCTTCAATGCAATCGCATTACAGCGCGGCGGTCATCTCCGGCACTGCTTTGAACAGGTCCTCGACCAGCCAGTAATTGGCGACCGAGAAGATCGGCGCTTCGGCGTCCTTGTTGATGGCGACGATGACCTTGCTGTCCTTCATGCCGGCCAGATGCTGGATCGCACCCGAAATGCCGACGGCGATGTAGAGCTCCGGCGCGACAATCTTGCCGGTCTGTCCGACCTGATAGTCGTTGGTGACGAAACCCGAGTCCACTGCAGCGCGCGATGCACCGACGGCAGCACCGAGTTTGTCGGCCAGCGCTTCAAGGATCTTGAAGTTATCGCCGCTGCCCATGCCGCGGCCGCCGGAGACGATAATGCGTGCCGCCGTCAGTTCCGGACGTGCCGACTTGGTGACCTCCTGGCCCTTGAACTGCGTGAGGCCGCTGTCGGCAACCGCTGCGACGTTCTCAGTCGCCGCCGAACCTGCGCCGGCGGCCGGATCGAAAGCAGTGATGCGCACGGTGATGACCTTGATCTTGTCTTTCGACTGCACGGTCGCCAGCGCGTTGCCGGCGTAGATCGGGCGCACGAAGGTGTCGGCCGATTCAATGCCGCAAATGTCCGAGATCTGCGCGACATCGAGCAGCGCGGCGACGCGCGGCATGAAGTTCTTGCCGAAGCCGGTGGCCGGCGCGAGGATGTGCGTGAACTTGTCGGCGATCGACACAACCAGCGCGCTCATGTTCTCGGCGATCGGCACTTCGTAATGCGCGGCGTCGGCGACCAGCACCTTGGTCACACCGGGCACTTTGGCGGCTGCGGCGGCAGCGTCGGCGCATTGATGGCCGGCGACCAGCACGCTGACATCGGCACCGAGTTTGGTTGCGGCGGCAATCGTGTTGGCGGTGCCGGTCTTGAGCTGTTTGTTGTCGTGTTCTGCAATAACGAGAATGGCCATTTAAATCACCTTCGCTTCATTCTTGAGTTTGTTGACGAGTTCCGCCACGTCCGCGAGTTTGACGCCCGAGCCGCGCTTGGCGGGTTCGGCGACCTTCAGCGTGGTCAGGCGCGGCGCGACATCGACACCGAGCGCATCGGGCTTGACGACTTCGAGCGGCTTTTTCTTCGCCTTCATGATGTTCGGCAGCGTGACGTAACGCGGCTCGTTCAGGCGCAGGTCGGCGGTGACCACGGCCGGCAGTTTGATTGTCAGCTTCTCGAGGCCGCCGTCCATTTCACGCGTCACTTCGGCATGATCGCCGGCCGGCTCGATCTTCGAGCAGAACGCAGCCTGCGGCCAGCCCAGCAGCGCGGACAGCATCTGGCCGGTCTGGTTGCAATCGTTGTCCACGGCCTGCTTGCCCATGATGACGAGCTGCGGGTTTTCCTTGGCAATGATCGCCTTCATGACCTTGGCCACCGCCAGAGGCTGCACATCGACGTCGGTCTCGACGAGGATGCCGCGGTCGGCGCCAATCGCCATCGCGGTGCGCAGGGTTTCCTGACTTTGCGGCACACCGACCGCCACAACGACGATCTCGGTGACGATGCCGGCTTCCTTCATGCGCACGGCCTGCTCGACGGCAATTTCGCAGAACGGGTTGATCGCCATCTTGATGTTGGCGGTTTCGACGCCGGTGCCGTCGGCTTTGACGCGCACCTTGACGTTCGGGTCGACTACACGTTTGACACCTACCAGGACTTTCATCGTTTCCTCTCGCTCGGGGCCCGCGGCCATTGCCGCGCAAAAAAGGCCTATTTTAGCGGAATCGACGGCGTCACGAAACGGCCGCGCCCGCGGCAAAAGTTGATCTGCCGCAAACCCCCTTGCGACTGCCCGCCGCAGCCGCCGCCGTGTGCCGCCGGATGCTCAGGCCAGGCCGTTGCGCATCTGCGCCACGGCATCGGCAACACGCCGCACCGCAATGACCTTGAGTCCGGCAATCACCTGCTTGGGTTTGTTCGCCTCGGGAATCAGCGCGTGGGTAAACCCGAGCTTGGCGGCCTCTTTGAGTCGCTCCTGCCCGCGTTGCACCGGCCTCACTTCGCCGGCCAGCCCGACTTCACCGAAGACTACGAGTTTTTCGGGCAAGGGCTTGTTGGTCAGCGAAGAAACGATCGCCATCATTACCGCGAGGTCGGCCGCCGGCTCGGCGATTTTCATGCCGCCCACGGCATTGATGAAAACATCCTGGTCAAAACAGGCGATGCCGGCATGGCGGTGCAGCACGGCCAGCAGGAGTGCCAGGCGGTTCTGTTCGAGCCCGACGCCGAGGCGGCGCGGATTGGGCGCGTGCGCATCATCGACCAGCGCCTGGATTTCCACCAGCAGCGGCCGCGTGCCTTCCTGCGTGACCAGCACGCAGGAACCGGCAACCGGCTCCGAATGCTGCGAGAGAAACATCGCCGACGGATTGGAGACGCCCTTGAGGCCCTTCTCCGTCATGGCGAAGACGCCGAGCTCATTGACCGCACCGAAGCGGTTCTTGAAGGCGCGGATCAGCCTGAAACTCGAATGCGTGTCGCCCTCGAAATACAGCACGGTGTCGACGATGTGTTCCAGCACGCGCGGCCCGGCCAGCGCGCCCTCCTTCGTTACGTGCCCGACCATCACGATGGTGATGCCGCTGCCCTTGGCCAGCCGCGTCAATTGCGCCGCGCATTCGCGCACCTGCGCCACCGATCCAGGCGCCGAGGTCAGTTGTTCCGAATATACCGTCTGAATCGAATCGATCACCGCCACTGCCGGCTTTTCCGCCTGGAGCTGCAGCTGGATTTTTTCGAGATTGATTTCGGCCAGCAGGTCGAGCGATGACGCATCAAGCGCCAGGCGCTTCGACCTGAGCGCAATCTGCTGCGCCGATTCTTCGCCGCTCACATACAGGACTTTGTGTTCGCCGGCCATCGCGCACAACGCCTGCAGCAGCAGGGTCGATTTGCCGATGCCCGGATCGCCGCCGATCAGCACCACGCCGCCGCGCACCAGCCCGCCGCCGAGCACGCGGTCGAATTCCGGCACGCCGGTGGCAATGCGGCTTTCTTCGCGTGCCTCGATTTCGGAAAGACGCATCAGTTTGCCGACACCGGACAGCGCGCTGAAGCGGTTGGCCGACGGCGCCGCCGATTCGGCCACCGCTTCAACCAGCGTGTTCCACGCGTTGCAATGCGGGCACTGGCCCTGCCACTTCACGGTCTGTCCGCCGCATTCCGTGCAGCTGTGGACGCTTTTTGCTTTAGCCATGCGGGTCAGTGAAACGAATGCGTCGGGAGCAGTGCGGCAAAAACTCAGGCACCAACCGGTTCGCCGTCCACCAGTTGCAGATGCACGCTGTGGTGGTGCTGCTCGGCACGCTCGATGGCGTGTTCTAGCCGCAGGATGTGGTCATGCAACACTTCGAAGAGCAGAACGCACATCGTCGATGACACCGCGTAAAGGCCGATCGAAAGGCGTTCGACATCGCCAACCGCCCCCAGCGCCTCGTGCTGGGAGAGGAAAAAATAATCGCCGAGCACCAGCCCAGCGGCGGTCGCCAGCAGTCCCGGCCCGAGGCCGCCATACCAGGCCGCGATCATGGCCGCCGGCACGAAAAAAATGAAGGGGAAGCGAGTTTCCGGCGAACCGAACAACCAGTAACGCAATGCGAACGCCACCAGCACGACAAATGCCGTCAGGCCGTAACGGCTCGCCAGGCTGCGTTCAATATAGCCGCCGTTGAGAATCAGCGACTCCGCATTCAATGCAGGAACGTCGCCTTGCAGTTGCCAGGCATTGCGCGCCTGTGCGAGCAGTTTTTCGAGACGGCGGATCGTGCGATGCAGGTTTTCGCACAACATCACGCAGATCAGGGTCGTCACGCCGAACACGCTCAGACTCATCGATTCATGTATGCCCATCGGCAACAGCGATCCGCGCGCAGAAATGAAAATATATTCACCCAGCACCACGCCGAGCGCGGTCGCCGCCACACCCGGCCCGAGGCCGCCGTACCACACAGCAACGATCGCCGCCGGCACGAAAAAGGTGAAGGCCAGACGGCTTTGCAGATCGCCGTAAATCACGTAACGCACGGAAAACGCCAGCAGCACCGCCAGCACCGCGACTGAATAGCGCAGCATGCGCGAGCGGCGGTAGGGCCACTCGCCGTGTTTGTAGGGAACTATGGATTCGTCGTGCAGCATGGGGGAATGATACACCGGCGCGCCGGGCTCAGCGCTCGATTACCCGTACCCGGGGCGCCAGCGCGCAAAGCAGTTCGTAACTGACGGTGCCGGCACTGGCCGCCACTTCATCGGCCGGCATGCCCTCACCCCATAAAACGACGGCGGCACCGACCCCGGTCTCCGGCATGGCGGTCAGGTCGCAACAGATCAGGTCCATTGCCACGCGCCCGATGGTGCGCGTGCGCCGGCCCTCGACCAGCAAGGGCGTGCCGGTCGGCGCATGGCGCGGATAACCGTCCGCATAGCCGCAGGCAATCACGCCGATGCGCATCGGCCCGCCGGCCACGAACGCCGAGCCGTAGCCGACGCTGTCGCCGGCCTTCAGGTCCTGCACGGCGAGAATGCGGCTCGCCAGCGTCATTACGGGCTTGAGCCCCAGTTGCGCCGCCGTGGTTTCAGCAAACGGCGAGCAACCGTATAACATGATGCCGGGCCGCACCCAATCGACGTGCGTCCGCGGATAGCGCAGGATGGCCGCCGAATTGGCCAGTGTGGCCTGCGTTCCCGTTGCGCCCGCATTGCCGGCTATCGCGCTGAACGCCTCGAACTGCCAGTCGACACCGCGCGCCTCATCGGCGGCGGCGAAATGCGTCATCCAGGTAACCTCGCGCACGGCACGATGGGCACGCAGCTGCGCCAGCGCCGCGGCGGCCTGTGCGGGCGGAAAGCCGAGTCGGTTCATGCCGGTATTCACCTTGAGCAGGACGTCGAAGCGTGCGCCGGCCGGCGCTGCGTCAAGCATGCGCAACTGGGCCTCGCCATGCACGACAATCGACAGATCGCAGCGCGCCGCAATCTCCAGCTCACCGGCATCGAACAACCCTTCGAGCAGCACCAGGCGCTTCGCGTAACCGGCCTCGCGCAAGCGCGCCGCGTACTCGATTTCAACCAAGCCCAGACCGTCGGCACCGGCCAGCGCACGCGCCGCGCGTTCCAGCCCGTGGCCGTAGGCGTTGGCCTTGACCACTGCCAGCACGCGCGCACCGCCGGCGTGCGCGCGCACCACGCCCAGATTGTGCGTGAGTGCGGCAGTGTCGATGGTGGCGGTCAGGGGACGCATGATCAGATTTCAGACAACATCGCGCGATGTTAATTCAGGTTTTTGCCGCCATTGCGCGCATGCGCAGGGTGGCGAACTCGACAAAGGTCGACAGCAGGCGTGAACGGAATTTCTTCTGCGGATAAACCAGCGACAACTTGCGGATCAGACGCGGTTTGAGCGGCAACGCCACCAGCGAACCGAGCTTCAGTTCCTTGGCCACCGACGCGCGCGACATGATGGCGATGCCGATACCGGTTTCCACCACGCCCTTGATGGCCTCCGGACTGCCGAGTTCCATGACGATGTTCAGATCATCGGCCGCCACACCGGCGGCCGCCAGATACTGGTCGGCAAACTCGCGCGTGCCCGAACCCGATTCACGGCTGACATAGGGCTGGCCGACGATCTGCCGCGGCGTCACTGCCTTGTGCTTCGCCAGCGGATAATCGGGCGCGCAGATCATCACCAGTTCGTCGTCGCAGCAGACCTCGGTATGCAGGCCCGGCAGATGCGCCGGCGATTCGATCAGCCCGAGGTCGATGGTGTGGTCGGCCACGCGGTTCTCGATGGTTTCCGAATTGGCCACTGTCATGTGCGGCTGCACCTGCGGATGCAGCGCCTTGAATTCGCCCAGCACGCGCGGCAGGATGTATTCGGCGATGGTCATGCTGCAACCGAGCAGCAGCGGGCCGCTGATCGAGCCGTGCAGATCGCCGACCCGCTTGTCGAGCTCATCGCTGAGTTCGAGGATGCGTTCGGCGTACTGCAACACCATTTCGCCGGCCGGCGTGAGCGCAATGCCGCCGCGATCGCGCTCGAACAGCCGCGCATCGAAATGTTCTTCGAGCTGCTTGATCTGAAAGGTCACCGCCGGCTGCGTCATGCACAGCTGTTCGGCCGCACGCGTGAAGCTCAGTTGTCGGGCAACAGTGTAAAAACCCCGCAGTCTGCGGTCGGCCATTATTGTGCAACGCGATAGGCGTGAGGTGTGAGGCGCAAGGCATAACTGACTGCCCGCTGGTTCCGCTAACCGCCCCTCACGCCTTTCCCCTCACTCCTCACTCGATTACCGGCTGCTATTCAACCACATTTCCGCTGTGGAGTCATGGACCTGGCGCACCTTTGCAGTGCGCTGCAAAAATCGAACTATGGTATAAAGGCGCACCTCATTACACCCCCGCAAAGGGCCAGCAGGGTTCATGCCGTTCGGTTTCTACATCATCATGGCGGCGCAGTTTTTTTCGTCGCTTGCCGACAATGCGCTGCTGGTCGCCGCAATCGCCACGCTGGCGATGCTGGACTCGCCCGCATGGCTGACGCCCATGCTCAAGCTGTTCTTCACGATTTCCTACGTCGTGCTGGCGCCGTTTGTCGGCGCCTTTGCCGATTCCATGCCGAAAGGCAAGGTCATGCTGATTTCCAACGGCATCAAGGTGGTCGGCTGCCTGATGATGCTGTTCGGTGTGCATCCGCTGATTGCCTACGGTATCGTCGGCCTCGGCGCCGCCGCCTACTCGCCGGCCAAATACGGCATCCTCACTGAATATCTGCCGCACCCGAAACTGGTGGTGGCCAACGGCTGGATTGAAGGCCTGACCGTCGGTTCGATCATTCTCGGCACGGTGCTCGGCGGCGCCCTCGTCAGCGAAACGCTGTCGTCGAAACTGCTGGCCTTCGACCTGCCCTTGATCGACACGGGCATCGACTCCGCGCCGGAAATCGCCATCACCCTGATCATCATTTTTTACGCCGCTGCAGCGTTCTTCAATCTTTATGTGCCGCTCACGGGCGCCGTGCATAAACCGACCGGGCGCAACCCGGTACGTCTGGTGCGCGATTTCGCCAGCGGCCTGCGCCTGCTGTGGAGCGACAAGCTCGGCCAGATTTCGCTCGCCACCACCACGCTGTTCTGGGGCGCCGGTGCGACGCTGCAATTCATCGTGCTCAAGTGGGCCCAGGTCGCCCTGGGCTACACGCTGGCGCAGGCCACCATTCTGCAGGGCATCACTGCAGTGGGCATCGCCGCCGGCGCGGTCATCGCCGCGCGCGTGGTTCCTCTGCACCGCGCGGTCAGCGTGCTGCCGGTCGGCATTACCATGGGCATTGTCGTCATCTTCATGCTGTTCGTGCGCGACGTCTATCTGGCGATGGTGCTGATGACACTGGTCGGCGGACTCGCCGGCTTTTTTGTCGTGCCGATGAATGCGCTTCTGCAACACCGCGGCCACCTGCTGATGGGCGCCGGCCACTCGATTGCCGTGCAGAATTTCAATGAAAACCTCAGCATTCTGGTCATGCTTGGCGTCTACTCGCTGCTGATCAAAATGGAGTTTTCGATTTACACCGTGATCGCGCTGTTCGGCCTGTTCCTCTCCTCGGCGATGACGCTGGTCAGGGAACGGCATTACAAAAACCTGCGCGAAGGGCCGCTGCCGCAGATTCCCGCGCCGTCCAAGCACTGACCATCCAGCAAATCGTTCACGCCGCCCTCGCGGCCATTGCCGCGAATGCCAGCCTCAACGCGCGTTACCGAATGGAAAAACACGGCCTGACGCGCATTCAATAACGCACCTGCCGCCACCTCGCCGGCAACGCGCTAGCGCCGCAGGCGCAGGTAGATCTCGGGCAGTTTGTTGGGCAGGCTGTTGATGTGGTCGAGCACCATGTAATGGCCGGGGCCGAAGATCTGCGGCAGATACTGGTTGGCCATGGTGTCGACGGTGATGCAGTAGGGATGCACGCCGCAGGCGACGGCTTCCTTGACCGCCATGCGCGTGTCTTCGTGCAGATAACGCCGGTCGCCGCCGTCATCGTAATCTTCGGGGCGCCCGTCGGAGAGCAGCAGCAGCAGGCGCCGCCGGCTCTGCACTTTTTCAAAGCGCGCCGTCGCATGGCGGATCGCCGCGCCCATGCGCGTGGCGAGCCGGCCCGACATGCCGCCGATCACGCTTTTCACGTCGGTGGTGTAGGGCTGATCGAATTCCTTGATCGTGTAATAGCTGACGTTGTCGCGATACTTCGAGGCGAAACCGGCGATGCTGTAGGCATCACCGACCTCTTCCATGCTTTCGGCAAACAACAGCACGCCGGCGCGAATGCGGTCGACGAGGCGCCCGCCACCCTCCGGCAGATGCTGCATGATCGAAGTCGACATGTCGGCGAGCAACGTGACCGACACATCGCGCTGGCGGATTTCGCGGCGACGGTAAATCGAAGGCTCGGGCGACATGCCGGCAATGCGTTCGGCGGCGTAGGTGATCGCCGCGTTGAGATCGATTTCATCGCCGTCGAACTGGCGCACCTTGGGCGCCATGCGCGTCGGCTTTTGCGCCTGGATCGCCTTCTTCAGCCGCTTCAGCGCCATCGCATACTGACCCATCAGGCGGTCGGCTTCGGTGAGGTTGGAATCGGACAACGGCTTTTCCTGCACCCAGCACCAGTTGCGCTTGTAGCGGCCCTCGCGGTAATCCCACTCGGGATAGGGCTTACCCTTCTCGCCGCCCTTGTCGTTGCCGTCGGGCGTTTGCGTGCGCTGCATGGTCTGCCGGCTCGAGCCGCTGCTCTTGCCGTCGGAGGCGACCATCTTTTCCTGGGCCGCGCTCTGGTCGCCGCCGCTCTCGGCGTTCTGTTCGTCTTCCTTGCTGTCGTCGCCGTCGCTCTGTTCCTGCTCGCTGTCGGCGCCGGCCTTGGTCTGCTGCGGCTGATCATCGCTCTCCTGCGCATGCACGGCGCGCGCGGCGTTCGGCGCGCGGCCCGGCAGATAGGCGCTGCGGAACACTTCGGGATCAATCACCGGCGGCAGAATCGTGTTGCTGTAGAGCTCATTGGCAATGCGGAAGGCGTCGGCCAGCGTTGCCGTCGGCTCGAGCAACGGCAGCAGGCGCGGATCGAAATCGGCCGGATCGCCCGGCGACTGGCCGCGCAGCTGCGCGAGCGCACCGCGCACCGACGCCAGCGCGGCATTGTAATAAGGCCGCGAATCGAGCAGGCGCACGCGGTGTTCCATTCCTGCCGCATGCAAGCGGCTGAGGAAGTTCGGCACCGCGCGCTGAATGCGGCAATCGACGCGCAGGTCATCACAGAGATCGAACAGCAACTGGAAGCGCAACAGGTCTTCGCCGTAACGCTCGTAGAGCGGCGCCCACGAAATCGCCCCGCTGTCGGGCAGGTCGAGGCCAGTCTCCTTGAAAATGGTATCGAGCGCGCTGCGATCAAAGCTGCCGTACATGATGCGCCCTGCCGCATGCAGCCCGGCGCAGCACACCTGCGACTCAAAGTACGACTCCATGTAGGCCTCCTGGCCGCCGCAGTCCCAGAGGTTGAGCACGAGGTTGCCAAGGAAGCGAACGTGCGAGTGCTCGACGTC
>CAZVDN010000039.1:10241-16058 GCA_964625665.1 uncultured Streptomyces sp.
TCGCTTCTTCGCGATCGGGCATGACCGCCGGCAGAAAGAGGCCGCGGCCGTCGGTCTCGACGAAGGGCCGCCCCTTCTCGGGCGACCACGCGCTTTCCTTCAGATCAAAGGTGCGTTCGAACCAGATCTCCAGCAGCAGCGCCAGCAGATGGTTGCGATCGGCCATGCGGAAACCCGGCAGATGGTCGATCAACGCCGACAGGCTCTCTTCGCTTTCCAGCCGGAAGTAGGCTTCGCCGCGCACGCGGCCCGCCTGCATGATGTCGGCGCCGCGCGTTGCCCACGGCAGGATCGCCTGCGCGCCAAGCAGGTTGCGCACGCGCACTGCGCCGGGCAGATAGGTCGCCAGCATCAGCTTGCGGCCTTCATACATTTCTTCCAGCGGCGCGCACAGCTGTTCGATGCCGGCAATGCCCTGACGCCCCGCAAGATCGAGCACCGGCGTATTGAAATACATGCGCCCGCTCTCGGCGTGGCGTCCGTACCAGGTCAGGCCGATTTCAGCCCAGCGCGGCTCGCCGGCATGGCCCAACGTGCCGAAGGCGCGCGGCAGGTTCTTCATGAAACCGTCGATGGCGCCCGTTGCCGCCGGCCACAACAGGAAGCGCAGCGCCTGCGCCGTCCACGGCATCACGGTTTCGGAAATGTGTTCGGCGTCGCGCGTGCCGAAGACGAAAGCGCCGCCGGCGTCGATATCGTATTCAAGCAGGCGGCGCGCGGCCGTCAGCCAGGCATTGAGCGTCTGCTCACCGTGCCGCTGAATGGTCGGCAGAACGTCCAGCACCTCGCGGTGCGAACGCTTGCTCAGCGCTGCGATGGCCTCGAGCGCCTTGTCGACCGAACTGGAATTGCCTGTCACGCCGGACGATCGCGCGGTCAGGCCGGGAAATGCGCCTTGATGATTTCGAGCATGGCTTCGGACAGCTCGATATCGTCAGTCAGCGGATTGACCATCGCCACCTGGCAGGCGGTGACCGGATCGAGCCCCGCGCTCATCATGTTGGCGGCGTAGACCAGCGCGCGCGTGGAAGTCGCTTCTTCAAGACCATGGTCTTTCAGCAGGCGCGCCTTGCGGCCCGCCGCCACCAGTTTGTTGACCAGTTCGGGCGCGATGCCCGGCACTTCGTTGGCAACGATCTTGCGTTCGGTTTCTTCGCCGGGGAAATCGAAATTGATGGCGATGAAACGCTGCTTGGTCGAAGGCTTGAGGTCCTTCAGCACCGTCTGGTAACCGGGATTGTAGGAAATGACCAGGAGGAAATCCTCGTGCGCATCGATTTCCTGGCCCTTCTTTTCGATCGACAATTTGCGGCGGTGGTCGGTCAGGGCATGGATCACGACCGTCGAGTCGGTGCGCGCCTCGACGATTTCGTCGAGATAACAGATCGCGCCGGCCTTCACCGAACGCGTCAGCGGGCCGTCGTGCCAGACGGTTTCGGCGCCCTCGATCAGAAAACGGCCGACCAGGTCGGAACTCGTCAGGTCCTCGTGACAGGACACGGTCACCAGCGGGCGCTTCAGCTGAAACGCCATGTATTCGAGAAAGCGCGTCTTGCCACAGCCCGTCGGGCCCTTCAACATGATCGGCAGGCGCTTGCGATAAGCGGCCTCGAAAATCGCCACTTCGTTGCCCTGCGGTTCGTAATAAGGCGAAACGTCGCTCGCCTGGGGCATTTGCAGGATATCGTGCTCGACGCCACGCACGCGTTTGGCAGCAGTAGTCATAACAATTCCACTTCAGCCCCGGAGGGCACGGGTTTACGGGGGATTCTCGGACGATTTCGGAAGCCCCATGCGGAATGTGGCTGCCAACACGCCCCATTTTAACAGCAGTAGGGGGCAAGGCGTGAGGGGTGAAGCGCGCGGCATTGCGCCGGGCATCCCGCTCCGGCGACTAGAGTATGACCGGCTTGTCCGACAACTCGTTGGGGTTGTCGCCCTGCGGCGGGAAATGTCGTGCCAGCAGTGCGGTGATTTCCGCGATGGCGGCAAGCGCGCCGGCTTCAAAGCGGCGTTCGCGGAATGCCGCCTCCATGCGACGGCAGATCGCGTCCCACTCGGGCTGCGCGACCCGCGCCGCAATCCCGCGGTCAGCGACGATTTCGATGCGGCGATCAACCAGTTGCACGTAAATCAGCACGCCGCTGTTGTGTTCGGTGTCCCAGACCCGCAGGGCACCGAACAATTCTTCGGCGCGCTGGCGCGTGCTCTGCCCATGCCACAGGGGCTGAGGATGCAGGCTGGCCTCGACGGCAAACCGCAGTTCGCCGTCGTGCGTTTTTTCCGATGCGGCAATCGCTGCCTCGATCGCCGCCAGCACGTTTCTGGAAAACGCGCGATTGACCACCCAGTGCGGAGTCAGCAAATGCCTGAACATGCGTTTTGCGCTCATCTCACCAGCTCCCCGATGCGCCGCCGCCGCCCGAACTGCCGCCGCCGCCGCTGAAGCCGCCGCCGCTGTCGCTGCTGAAGCCACCGCCGCCGCTGCTGAAGCCGCCGCCGCTGCCGCCATTGGCGACCGCAAAGATGAAAGCAATGATGGCGGCGATCAGGGCAATCAGCACTACGCCCGCAATGCTCCAGGCAATAATGCCGACGACAACACTGATGATGCCGGCACCGATGAAACGGCCGAATATGGCGCGCAAAATGCCGCCGACCACGAACACCACCACAAAGCCGATCACGAACAGATTGTTCCAGTTGTCCCCGCCGCGCTGCTGCGCGGGGGCGGCCTTCGGCGGCGGCAATGCCTCGCCGTCGATGACCCGGGTGATGCGTTCCACCCCGGCAGTGACACCGCCGTAAAAATCACCCTGCTTGAAACGCGGCGCGATGTCGTCGGCAATGATGCGCTTGGCCACCGCATCGGGCAGCACACCTTCCAGGCCGTAGCCGACTTCGATCCGCAGCTTGCGGTCTTCCTTGGCAATCACCAGCAGGACGCCATCGTCAACGCCCTTGCGGCCGAGCTTCCACTTTTCCTCGACCCGCACCGCATATTGTTCGATGGTTTCCGGCTGGGTGGTCGGCAGCATGAGCACCGCGACCTGCGCCCCTTTTCTCGCCTCGAAGGCGGCGAGTTTCTGTTCGAGCGCCGACTTTTGCGCCGCATCGAGCGTGCCGGTGAGATCGGTCACGCGCGCCTTCAGCGGCGGCACCGCGACATCGGCCAGAGCCAGCATCGGCACCAGCAGCAACGCCGCGATCAACAGCGAGCGCAGCTGCCTGCCGGCGCCCAGGGCGGCCATCATGTCTGCCCTGTTTCGTTACTTCGTCGCAGGAACCGAATATTCGTTCGGCGGACTGCCGGCCGGCGCGTCCTTCGGCGCGCTGAAATCGACCTTTGGCGCAGCCGAGATCTCTTTTTCGTTTTCGACCGTGAACTGCGCTTTTTCCTTGAAGCCGAAGATCATGGCGGTGAGATTGCCCGGAAACTGCACGACCGCCGTGTTGTAAGCCTGCACCGCCTTGATGTAGCGGTTGCGCGCCACGGTGATGCGGTTTTCGGTGCCTTCAAGCTGCGCCTGCAGTTCGCGGAAATTCGCATCCGACTTGAGTTGCGGATAGTTCTCCGTGACAACCAGCAGCCGTGACAGGGCCGACGACAATTCGCCCTGGGCCGCCGAAAACTTTTTCAGCGCCGCGGCATCGTTCACCAGTTCGGGGGTTGCCTGGATGCTGCCGACTTTCGACCGCGCGTTGGTCACGCCAAGCAAAACATCCTTCTCCTGTTGTGCAAAGCCCTTCACCGTATTGACCAGATTCGGCACCAGATCGGCGCGCCGCTGATACTGGTTGACCACCTCGGCCCAGGCCGCCTTGATCTGCTGGTCGCCCGCCTGCATGTCGTTGTAGCCGCAACCGCCGAGGCCCAGCGTGGCCAACAGCAACAAAACCGTCATCAACATACGTTTCATGAAGCTCTCCTCGAAGGATAGACTGCAGCCCCTAGATGGGAGCGGATGCGCCGGATTGCAAGCCCTGCATGGTTTCGACGGCAAAACACAGATCTTCCCATGCGCGCGCCTTCTCCGGCAGCGTGCGCAGGAGATAGGCAGGATGGTAGGTGACGATCATCGGAATGCCGCGATAATCATGCACCTTGCCGCGCATGCTGGTGACCGACGCCTCGCGCTTCAACAGATTGACGGCGGCAACCTTGCCCAGGGCGACAATCAGTTTCGGCCGGATCAGTTCGATCTGGCGGTGCAGATAGGGTTCGCACTGCTCGACTTCGCCGGCTTCCGGATTGCGGTTGTTCGGCGGCCGGCATTTGACGACGTTGGTGATGTACACCTTTTCGCCGCGTTTCAGTTTGATCGCCGCAAGCATGCTGTCGAGCAGCTTGCCCGCCTGACCGACGAAGGGATCGCCCTTCATGTCCTCGTCGGCCCCCGGCCCTTCACCGACGAACATCCAGTCGGCCTGTTCGTCGCCGACACCGAAAACGGTTTTATTGCGGCCCTTGTGCAACTGGCAGGCACTGCAATCGGCGACACATTGTTTGAGTTGCGGCCAGCCCATGTCAGAAATCTGCGTGACACGGGCCACCAGCGGCAGCGACGGCGCGGCACTGATTACCGCAGCAGCCGGCGCCGGCGCGCGCTCGCGCGCCGACTGCACTACGGCAGCTTGCAGCTCAGGCGCATCCTCGACGACCGCCACCGGCTCATCCGCCGGCGCATCGCGGCGGCGCCACTGCGGCCACAGGCCGATTTCCTTCAGAATGTCTTCGCGCGAAGCGCTCATGCCAGTTCCAGCTCCATCACCAGGGCATCTTCGGGTTTGCCCTTGTCCGGATAATAACCGCGGCGGCGGCCGATTTCGCGGAACTTTGCACCGGCGTAAAGCGCGCGGCCCGCCTCATTGGACGGGCGCACTTCCAGAAACATCTTGCCGGCACCGAAATCGCGCGCCAGCTGGATGACAAACACCAGCAGTTCGCGGCCGGAGCCACGGCGCTGCCATGCGGCGGCAATGCTGAGGTAGAGCAAACGCGCATCGCCGACGGCAATCGCCACCACCGAATAACCGACGATCTCGCCGCCGAGTTCGAGCACCCAGCAGTGATAGCCCTCGATCAGCGAATCGCTGAAATTGCCGCGCGTCCAGGGATGCGCATAAACGACGTTCTCAATCGCCATCACCGCGTCGAGGTCGGTGACCTCCATGCGGCGGTATCGGGGATCCGCCTTTAACAAGGCGCTCACCGCTCGTCCACCCTGAGCGCAACCTTGTTGCGCACATATAAAGGCGCCGCCAGTTCCGCCGCCACCGCTTCGCCCCGCGCAAACGCGCGCGAGGCCAGCACGGCAATTTCACGCGCATGCGGCGTCACGCCGGCAATCACGCGTTCAAGTTGCGCGCCGTAGTGCTTTTTCAGCGCATCGCCGAACACCTCGAAACCGCTGCCGCATCCCGCCCAGCCGTCGCCCGGCACCGCCGGCACCGCATCCGGTTTGCACAGGCCGGGCGCGCAGACTTCGCGCCAGTCGTCACCCGCGCGTTCGTAGGCGGCGTGATAAATCTCGCCCATGCGCGCATCGAGGCAACAAATCACCCGCGGCGCCTGCGCCGCTTCGGCCAATGCGCGCAGCGTCACCACACCCGCCACCGGCAATCCGCCACCGAAGGCGATGCCCTGCGCCACACCGCAGGCCACGCGCAAACCGGTGAACGCACCCGGCCCGGATCCGAAGGCAATGCCGTTCAGTTCGCCGCGCGTGATGCCCTGTCCCTTGAGCAGCGCATCCACCAGCGGCAGCAGCACTTCGGAATTGCGCTGGCCTTCCGCTGCTTCGCAGCTGTCGACGC
>CAZVDN010000040.1:0-3362 GCA_964625665.1 uncultured Streptomyces sp.
AGGGCCGGGCCGACGGTGTCTCGCGAACCGGCCCGTTTTCCGGCATGCACGTTAACGGTTGCATCATACCATCGCGCCGGACAGGCCCTCGCCACGCGCGCCGACGCAGAAAACGGGCGCACCAAAGAAAAACGCGGAGTGGCATACGCCAACTCCGCGCCCGTCTCCTCCCTTGGAATTTATTCAAGGGCAGCGTTGACTGTATCTTTTATTTTCAACGCTTTTTGATGCCGAAAAACTGTTGCTACCCTGTTGCCGCTTTATTGTCGCGGGCTTGCGCCCTGATACTGCAGGTTGCCGGTTATTTTTATGAAACCTCCGGAACCCCCTCCTTTGTATTGTTCGCTGGTGCGCAAAATTCGCGACTGGCGGGGTGCAACACGAGCGACAAAATAGCTTTTGCCGTAGAATCCGTCTATACCATTATTAGAATCCATTGTATTCCCATGAAGAATATTGATGGCATCGAGGTTTTCCTCCTGCGCTGCTTCGCCACGCTCATGGCGGAACGCAGTGTTTCGCGTGCCGCCGATGCCCTGGAAACCAGCCAGCCAGCGCTGAGCAAGGCGCTGGCGCGCCTGCGCAAACTCTTCAACGACCCGCTGCTGATCCGCGCGCGCGGCCTCATGGTGCCGACCGACCGCGCCCTCGAACTCGAAGCGCCGGTGCGCCGCATCCTCGACGATCTGGCCGGCGTGATGGAAGCGCCGCGCGGTTTCGACCCGCACAATGCCGAAGCCACCTTCCGCTTCACCTCGACGGAAACCGCCGAACGCCTGATCTTCCCGCGCCTGCTGGCGCGCCTGCAGGATGTGGCGCCACGCGTGCGCATCGAAGCCCGGCACCCCAGCCGCGACCACGCGCTGCGCTGGCTGGAAACCGGCGAAATCGATTTCCGCGTCGGCTGGCTCGAACGCCCGCCACCCACGTTGCACTCGGCCCAGCTCTACCGCGACCGCATGGTCTGCGTCGTGCGCAAGGACCATCCGGTGATCCAGCAACAGATTTCGCTCGAACAGTTCATGCAGCATTCGCACGCGCGGCTCGAAGTCGCGCCGCACGGCATGTCGGGCCGCGTCATCGACGAGGCCGTCACGCGCGCCGGCGGCAAACTGCACATCGCCATGCTCGCGCAGAACTACGGCGCGGTGCTGAACACCGTCGCGCAGTCCAATCTGATTGCCATGGTCTCGGAGCGCATGCTGAAGAGCAGCCGCAACCCGCTCGCCCTGCAGATCCTCGACCCGCCGCTCAAGGTGCCCGACATGCGCGTCAACCTCTTCTGGCACGAGCGCACGCACAAGGAACCGCGGCACCGCTGGTTCCGGCAGTTGATTGCGGCGGTGGCGCGCGAACTTTAGCCGTCAAAACCCAAAGCTGGGGTGGAAATCGGGCGCTGTTCGGTCCATGGCATTGCCCGGGGGCACGGCATAATCTTTCCAATCCTTTCGGAGAGGGACATGGCCGGCAGCCGAAGGGGATTGATCAGGAGGCCATGTACTCCGGTCCGTGAATTCAAAAAAAACGCGCGTCGCAATTTAATGCGGCGCGCGTTTTTGTTGGCGATGCCGGTAAGTCAGCCGCGCAAGGCGTCGAGCATGGCAAACGCGCGCTGCATCGAAAAATCATAGCTCTTCTGGTCGAAGGCCTTGCCGCCGCGGATCATGTAGGCGTGATGAATGCCGGGAATGATGTGCACCTCGGCGTTTTTCATGCGCGTCGAGACGTCGCGATATTTCTGCGCAAGCTCGGCCGGCAATTGATGGTCCTGGTCGCCCCAGATGAAACACATGTGCTGGCTGACGCCATCGAGGTCGGCAAGGTATTCACCCATCTGCGACCCGTGGCAGGACAGGCCGGCTTCAAAGCCAAGCCGCTTCGGTCCGAGAATCGCATAGGGCCCGCCGTAACAAAAACCGGCCGCCATCGCGCGGCCGTTGCAGCCGGGCAACGATTTCAGATAGTCCAGCGCATCCATCATGTCGGCCTCGCCCGCCTTGATGCAGGGCACCCGCGGCCGCGAGCGTTCCGAACAACGCGCATCACCGTGGGGCAGCGGCCCCGGAATGGTGCGCCAGAACAGGTCGGGGGCGGCGGCAAACACGCCTTTCTCCGCAAAAGCGTCGGCCAGCGCGCGCATATCCTTGTCCACACCCTGGACGGCCGAGGCAATCACGATGGCCGGCGCCTTGCTCGCACCGTCGGGAATCGAAACGTAACAATCGAACTCTCCACCACCTTCGCGCGAGCGTAATTTGATATCCTTGCGTTGCATGGAACTCTTCCTCCGGAATGATTGCGCGCAAATGCGCCACGGCCGGCAAGAGTAACAGACTCGGCGCGCCGGTTCACGGCCTGCGACGGTGCCCCGAAAAACGCAATTGACAGGCCTGTTGCGATTGCGCGTTCAATCCCGGAGCACAAGGCCATGCGACTCACCAGCTTCACCGATTACAGCCTGCGCGTGCTGATGTTTCTCGCTGCGCGTCCTGAACATCGGGCAACCATCGCCGAAATCGCCGGCGCCTTCGAAATCTCGGAAAACCATCTGATGAAAGTCGTGCACTTTCTCGGCCGGGAAAAACTGCTGACCACCACACGCGGCAAAAACGGCGGCATATCGCTGAGCCGCTCGCCCTCCACCATCAATCTGGGCCGCGTCGTGCGCCTCACCGAAACCAGCACCGCGCCGGTGGAATGTTTCGACCGCAAGAACAACCGCTGCGTGATCACGCCGGTCTGCCAGCTCAAAGGCGTGCTCATGGAGGCGGTGAAAGCGTTCAATGCCACGCTCGACCGTTACACGCTGGCTGATGTCACGGCAAACCAGCAGGAACTTGCCGGTCTGCTGTTTCCGAAAACGGCGCTGCGCGCCGGGGCCGGCGCCGCCGCCTGAAAATCTGCTCTAACGGCGCGCCAACACGCCGTTGCTGTCCAGAATCCAGCGCAGCGGGTCGAGGCGAATGATCGCCGCGGTGCCGTTGACGCGAATCGCTTCGAATGCATTGACCAGACGGCCGAGGCGCGTCGGATCAACCATGCGCACGAAAGCCAGTTTGTAGCCGACGACCGGCGTCGGGTCGCAGATGATGACGTCGCTGACGTCACCGTGTGCCGCACAGCGTTCGGTCACAATCCGTTTCAGATCCTGTTCCGGCAATTTATCGACATCGATTTTGAGCATGATCACACCTCTTGTTCTCTGACACAGTCGTCCGCGCCGCGCAGCCGACCGGCTGCTAAATCGGCGCCCGCGGAACGGAGTTCCACCCATCCACCCTGCTTACGGCAGATGGCGGCGAAACTTGAGGCGTTTATCCGGTGAAAGGGGTTCATTTCCCGCAACCGCCGATCACCGCAGG
>CAZVDN010000040.1:3372-13675 GCA_964625665.1 uncultured Streptomyces sp.
CTTCGCCCCGTGCGGCATTTGCAGCCGTTTGACCTGTTTCACGGGACAGCACAGAGGAGCATTGAATGGATCTCGAATTACGCGGCAAGAACGTTCTGGTTACCGGCGCCTCCAAAGGCATCGGCCTCGCCTGCGCGCGCGCCTTTGCCGCCGAGGGCTGCAACGTGCATATCGCCGCGCGCAGCGCGGCGGAACTGGAAAAAAACGCTGCCGAAATCGCCGCGCAATACAAGGTCAAGGTCACGCCGCATGCCTGTGATCTGGGGGTCAGCGACAACCTGAATGCACTGGCGCGCGCCTGCGGCGACATCGACGTGCTGGTCAACAACGCCGGCGCGATTCCCGGCGGCCACCTCAACGATGTCGATGAACAGCGCTGGCGCACGGCCTGGGACCTGAAGGTCTTCGGCTACATCAACCTCTCGCGTGAAATCTATGCGGCGATGCGCACGCGCGGCAGCGGCGTCATCGTCAACGTGATCGGCGTGGCCGGCGAACGCAATCGCCCCGAATATATCGCCGGCACCACCGGCAACGCCGCCCTGATGGCGTTCACGCGCGCGCTGGGCGCCGAGAGCGTTGATCACGGTGTGCGCGTCGTCGGCATCAATCCGGGCCGCATCGAAACCGAACGCCAGCTCAAACACATGCAGGAAACCGCGCGCAAGGAATTCGGCGATCCGGCGCGCTGGACCGACGTGCGCGCGCGCATCGTCGAGGGCCTGCCGTTCAAGCGCGCCGGCAAACCCGAAGAAGTGGCCGATCTGGCCACCTTCCTCGCTTCGGCGCGCGCCGCCTATATCAGCGCGACCGTCATCACCATCGACGCCGGGCAGTCGCTGCGCGAACGCAAATAAGCAGCGTTACTTCACGGGCACCTGCACCATGCCCTTGTAGACGAACTTCTGCACGCGTTTGCCGTCCTGCACTTCGGTGACATAAAGGTTGCCCCTGGCATCGACGTTCATGTGGTGCATGACGTAGAACTCGCCGGGCGCGATGCCCATGCGGCCGAAGGAATCCAGCGGCTCCAGCGTTTTGCGGTCGAGCACCCAGACGCGCTGCGGACTGCGGCTTGCCACGTAAAGAAAACGCTGCGCCGGGTCGTGCGAAAACGCGGTGCTCGCCACGGTCTGGCCGTTGCCGCAGTGCGGCTCTTCGCACCAGCGGTCGATGAAAACCTGGTTCACGTATTTGCCTTCGAGCGTGAAGATCTGCACGCGTTTGCCGCCGCGGTCCGAGACATAGATGAGGCCGTCGTTCGACACGCGCGCCGCATGCACGGGGCGCACGAACTGCTCGGGGCCGCGCCCGGTTTCCATGCTCGCCGGAATGCGTGAAGCCTCCGGCACCTTGGGCGGCGGCGGCACGTCATCGAGCGGCTCGTTGCCGAAGGCGCCCCACATGCGCTTGAACGCGCCGGTGTCGGCATCAAAGACGATGATGCGTTTGTTGCCGTAACCGTCAGCGACGATCAGTTCGTTGGTCTTGGCGTAATAAAACGTGTCGGCCGCCTGGTTGACGTTCTGCGTGTCCTTGTTGCCCTTGCTCTGACCCTTTTTGCCGATCTGCATGACGAACTTGCCGTCGCGCGTGAACTTCAGCAATTGATGGTCGTTCTTGCCGTTGCCGCCGATCCAGACGAAGCCTTTGGTATCGACGTAAACGCCGTGTTCAATTTCCGGCCAGTCAAAGCCCTCGCCCGGACCGCCCCAGGCCTGCAGGAATTTGCCGTTTTCATCGAACTCGATCAGCGGCGGCGCAGCTTTGCCTTTCTGATCGGCACGGATCGTCCCCGGGCGCTGCAACACCCACGCATGCTGGCGTTCGTCGATCGAGACTGACGAGACCTGACCCCACACCCACTTCGACGGCAACTGCGGCCAGGTCGGATCGACTTCGAATTTCGGCACTTCGCGCGTTTGCGCCAACAGGGGCGGCGCGATAAACGGTGCCAACAGCGCGACCAGCAGCAGCAACCTACGACGTATCCGGTTGTTCATGATCTCCCCCTGATTTTTATTGGCGCGTCCGGCCTGTGTGGCGGACTGCCGCAAGCTTCCGCCTGCCCGCCGCCCCCGTCAAGGCGCGACGCAAAAGGCTAGTAGAGCGTCGACTTCAGCCGCGGATACAGGTTGTCGTCGTAGACCTCGGCCTTGATCTTCTGCTGACTGATGTCCTGCACCATGGTGCCGAGGCTCGGCAGGCTGCTGCGTTCGATCTGCGTCGCCGGGTCCCAGAGCTTCGAGCGCCACAGCGCGCGCGAGCACTGGAAAAACACCGTATCGACCTTGACCACGATCACCGAGCGCGGCAGCGCTCCTTCCATGCGGAAGCGTTCGAGCACTTCAGGCGAGGTCGTGATCGACGCGCGCCCGTTGACGCGCAGTGTTTCGCCTACACCGGGAATCAGAAACAGCAGCGCGACATGCGGATCGGCGACGATGTTGCGCAGACTGTCGATGCGGTTGTTGCCCTTGCGGTCCGGCAGCAGAAGGGTTTTTTCGTCTTCGACGACGACAAAACCCGGCGCATCGCCGCGCGGCGAGGTATCGAGCCCCTCCGGCCCGCCGGTCGCCAGCACCACGAAGGGCGCTTTCGAGATCAGCAGCTTGTAATGCGGGTGGATGTAATCAAGCTCCTTCTCGACCGCAGCGCCGGACGGCTGTCCGTAGATGCGTTCGAGCGAAGCGACGTCGGCGATGCGGTGCGGGTCGGTGCTGGTGTCCATGGTCACTCCCGTGGGATCATGGTTGAAACGTTGCTAGTTCTTGAGTGCGTTGCGGAACAGCTCAGTCGCCTCCTCGGCGGAGTTGACGACGCTCTGGCCGCCGCCGCGCGTCTTCACCTTGAACTGCACGGCGCTGGTTTCGTCGTGCTGGAACACGGCGAGCGACGAGGTGCTCTTCGAGACCGGGTTGCGGTAGGAGAAACAATATTCGGCCAGTTCATCACCGTTGGTCATCGGCGCGCCGGCGCGGATGCCGTTGGCGACCGCATTGTCTTCCCAGTTCGCCCAGCCTTCGGCAGTGGCGATGTCACCGATGATTTTCTGCACCTTGTCGCGGATCGGCTTGACGAAGATTTTGGCGTAGGCGCGGGTATTGAGTTCCTTCAGCGCTTCCTTGGCCACCGGCAGCACTTCCGTGCGGCCGAGCCGTTCGGCATTGGCATAAAGATTGGCCAGCTCTTTATGATCGAATTTGCCGGCTTTGATGCTTTCAATGATTTTTTCGCTCATCGCGGGTTCCGCCTCGAAAACGTACAGTCAGATTGCAGTCATCGCCAGCGGTCATGGAGCGTCGGCAAAAACCGTTTTTTCGCCCCGTCGTGCACAAGCCGGCGGGACGACGCTCAAAATCAAGCAGGTTCCATTTTAGCGCGGGTTGCTCGTCCGCAACCGCCGGCCGCGCAATTAAGAACTGCCGGCGCCCGCAGCTGCGGGGCGCCCCCGCAGATAGAGGGTCACGGCGCCGTAGATGGCCATCAGCGCCAATCCGGTGAAATACGCGTAGGCACCCGACCACCAGTAGTGTTTGCCGTTGAAATCGTTCTGGATGTAGTAAACAAGGATGTCGGCGGCCTGAAACAGCAGGCCCAGCAGCGACAGGATGATGATGGTCAAAGAACGGCGGTCATGCGAACCCGCAGACGAGGGCGGGATCACCGCCGCGACCAAGGCACAAGCGCCGGCCAGCATGGTCGGCATGAAAGTCCAGTCAAAGAAAAAACGGAAGATCACCATCGTGCCGAGCAGCACGCAGATCAGCCGCGCAATGATCGACAACGCCATCAGGCGGCCGTCGTGGTTTTTTTCCGTGCCGGCTGCTGCCGGCGCCCTGTCTGCTGTGGTCATGAGTGCAATCCTGTTGAGGAGCGCAAGACTAGCGCGCCGTGCCCCGCCGCACAACCGCCCGCCTCGTTGTCTGCGGGGTGCAACTCGCGGTATTCTGCGGAACATTTACGAACACGGAAGCCCGCGATGAGCGAACACATTCTCAATAAAGGGCCGCAGGACGTCGGCGGCGAAACCGGCGAGGCGATCGATACCATCGACCACGGCATGGCCTTCTGGGAAAAACAGGCCAACGGCCTGCGCTCGGTGCTGTCGGGCCGGCGCATCATCCGCGTCGACGAACTGCGCCGCGCCGCCGAGGACCTCGGTGACCTCTACTCGAAGCTCGCCTATTTCGAACGCACGACCATGGCGCTGCGCACGGTGCTGCTGGAAAAAGGCTTCATGACGGAAGCCGAACTCAAAAACAAGATGGAGCAGATCCGCAGCCGCTTCAACGTGCCCGACGAAATGGAATCGCCCGTCAAAAAGGCGGCGGTCAAATGAAACCGCTGCCGTCAACCTACGCGGCTGCCCCCGGCCACCGTTACAAGATCGGCGACCGCGTCGTCATCAAACGCGCGTTTCCGCCGGGCCACCGCCGTACGCCCTACTACATCCGCGGCAAGGAAGGCGTGATCGAGCGTATCTGCGGCGCCTTTCCCAATCCGGAAGAGCTCGCCTACGGTTTCGACGGCGAGCCGAAAAAAGTGCTCTACCGCGTGCGCTTTCCGCAGAAGCATGTCTGGCCGGACTACCGCGGCCCGGAACACGACATCATTGAAATGGAAATCTACGAACACTGGTTGCTGCCGGCAACCACTGCCAAAGGGTAATGCCATGACCGACACCAAATTCGACCACTACGCACAGAAAAAACATGCGCACGACCACGGCGATCACACCCACGAAGCGCATGCGCCGGTCGAAGACGGCCGCGAAGGCCCGCCGTCCGAATATGAAATCATGAGCCGCGCCATGCAGGAACTGCTCGAGGAAAAAGGCATCATCACCGCCGAACAGGTGCGCGCGCGCATGGAACAGTTCGAGGAAGACCTGCCTTATCGCGGTTCGCGCGTGATCGCGCGCGCCTGGGTCGACCCCGCATTCAAAAAACGCCTGCTCGATGACGGCAAGGCGGCCTGCACCGAATTCGGCATCGATCTCGAAGCTGATCGTCTGATCGCCGTCGAAAACACGCCCGAGGTGCACAACGTCATCGTCTGCACGCTGTGCTCCTGCTATCCGCGCTCGCTGCTCGGCATGCCGCCGACCTGGTACAAAAGCCGCAACTACCGCTCGCGCGTGGTGTTCGAGCCGCGCGCCGTGCTGCGTGAATTCGGCACCATGCTGCCCGACAACGTCACGGTGCGCGTGCACGACTCGAATGCCGACATGCGCTATGTGGTGATCCCGATGCGCCCGGCCGGCACCGAAGGCTGGAGCGAAGAGCAACTGGCGGAACTGCTGACGCGCGACACGCTGGTCGGCGTGACGCTGCCGAGCGTCGATCGCTGAGCGTCAGGCCGGCTCCAGACCGCTTGCCCTGATCGCCGCCGCGGCAGCCGGCGAAGACAGCAATCCGATCATTTGCCGCGCCGCCGCGCGGTTCGTGCTGTTGGCGCCGACCGCAGCCATGTAAAGCGAGACTTTCTGGATTTCCGCCGGCAGCGGCGTGATGTGCTCGATGCCGGCCACAGGCAGCATTTCGCTGATCTGCTGGCAGCAAACCTCGGCTTCACCGCGCGCCACCACCGCAGCCGTGCGCTGGCCGTTGCCGACCCACACGCTCTTCGCTTTCATTGCATCGAGAATGCCGAGGCGCGGAAACAAATCGGTCATCAGGTAAGTGCCGCTGACGCTGGCCGAATACGCCAGCGACTTCGCCTCCAGCATATAGCGCTTGAATGCTTCGACGGTGTCGATATGCGGCTTCGGCATGCCGGCGCGCACCGCGATGCCGATGGTCGATCTCGCCAGCGGTGTCACGCTTTCGCCCTGCACCAGCCCGTCGGCGACGAACTGCTGCATGACGCCGCTGACTACCATCACTACATCGGCGACTTCTCCGCGCTTGAGGCGGTTCGGGATTGAAGTATCGCCGGTGCCGATCGAGGTGGTCAGCGTCAGCACCTTCTGTCCGGTCAGCGCTTCAACCTCCGGCAGCAGCGCCAGATGCGCGCCCGTAAAAGCGCCGGAGGTCATTACGCGAAGTTCAGCAGTCATGTCTCAGAGCACTGCAAAAATTGCCGCGCGGAATTACGCCGGCTCCAACCCGCTTTGGCGGATCGCCGCCGCAGCCGCCGGTGACGCCAGAAAATCAATCATTTTCTGCGCCGCAGCCTTGTCGGGGCTGTTGGCGCCGATGCCGGCCGCAAAGTAAGAAACCTTCTGCAATTCCGGCGGCAGCGGCGTGATGTGCGCAATGCCCTCGACCGGCAGCATTTCGCTGATCTGCTGGCAGCAGACATCGGCCTCGCCGCGCGCCACCACCGCGCCGGTGCGCACGCCGCCGCCGATCAGATGGCTCTTCGGCATCATTTCGTCGGCGATGCCGAGGCGCGGATAGATTTCGGTCGTCAGATATTTGCCGCTCACGCTCGCCGAATAGGCCACGTATTTCGCCGCCAGCAGAAAACGCTTGAACGCTTCGGCCGTGCCGACATCGGGCTTGGGCGCGCCGGCGCGCACAGCAATGCCGATCATCGAACTGGCAATTTTTTTATGGCCTGCATCAAACACGAGTTTGTCGGCAATGAATTGCTGCAGCAGGTCGGCGGCAACAATTACCACGTCGGCGACTTCGCCGCGCTGCAGGCGGCTCGCGATCGAGGTATCCCCGGTGCCGACCGAGGTCGTCACCGTCACGACTTTTTTGCCGGTGAGTTTCTCGACTTCGGGGATCAATTGCAGATGGGCGGCGGTAAATGCGCCGGAAGTCATGATGCGAAGTTCGTTGGTCATGTTTTTTCCAGATTGACTGAGGCTTCAGAAGTTTGCTTTAACCGAATACATTGATCAACCGCCACCAGAGGTAATCGAGCGGCAGGAAGACGACGATGCCGGTCACGGCGATCGGCAGGGCCATGCGCATCACCGTCGCCAGCGACATGCGGCAGGCGTGCATGCCGACCACCACCGGCGGCACCTGATAAGGCATCAGCATGACGTTGTAGCCGACGGCAATTGTCATGATGGCGGCAGCCAGCGGCCAGCCGGCCGCTTCGGCAAAGGAGGCGGCGAGCGCGGTGGTCACCGCCGGCATCGCCGGATTGGTGACCAGCACGCCGGTCACCACATTGAGCAGGCTCAGCGACATGAAATTGGCGAAATCGTGGCCCGGCTGCAGATTAAGCGTGGTCAGCAGCATTTTTCCGAGCACATCGCCGAGCCCGGACTCATGCACCACCGCACCGAGGCCGATCGAGGCGCCCGTGTAAAAAAACGGGCCGAACTTGACGTCATTGAATGCCGTCGGCGGCAGCACGCCGACCCGCGGCAACAGGCAGGCCAGCCCCGCCGCCAGCGCCACCCAGCCGGCGCGCACGCCGTGGATCGCATCGGTCATCCACAGCAGCAGGGCCAGCGCAAGAATCACAGCAAGGCGCTTTTCTGCGGCGCTCATCGGCGCGAATTCCGGCGGTGCCGCCTCGGGCTGCACGGTGGCCGGACACATTCTGTAAATCAGCGCAACGACGAAAGCGCCTTTCAGAACGCCGAGCACCGGAAACATGATCCAGAGATATTCGGCATAAATCAGCTGCACCGAATAGAGCGTTTCGGCCGCACCGGCGAGCACCAGGTTCGGCGCGTTCGCCGGCAGGATCGCCGAGCCGCTTTGATAGAGCAGCATGATCGCCGTCATGCAGAGACCGTTGTAGCCGTTGCTGCCCGGCGCGAAGCCAACGCGTTCGGCCAGCGCCACCACGATCGGCAGCAGCAACAGCATGCGTGCGACGGTCGCCGGCATGAAAAAGCACAATGCCGTCGCCACCACTGCCACGGCGACCATCAGCGCCGCATAACTGCCGACAAAACGCTCGAACAACACGCCGGCGAAGCGGCGGCCGAGGCCGGTGGCCCCGACGGCTTCGGCAATGATCAGCCCGCCCAGCACCAGCCACATGGTCGCCGAAGCGAATGACGAGAACACGACCTGCGGCGAGGCAACCGCCAGCACCACCGCCAGCAGAAAGAACAGCAGCGAGGTGATGTACTCGGGCACAGCGCCCGTGGCCCACAGCGCAACGGTGAACAGCATCAATGCCGCGGCGTGCATGACCACCGGCGATGCGCCGGCCGGCGGCGGCAGAAAATAGACAATCGCCGCCGTCAGCACACCAATCGTAGCGAACAGCGTGGAAATTCTGGAGAACAAGTCACCCTCAGTGCGGATACAAAACAGCCGCCATTGTACGCCGCGCCCGCGGCGGCATTATTTGACCACGCGCACTTTCGCCAGACCACCCGAGACCAGCAGCACCGTCGTCAGGATCGCGGTGGCCAGTGCAATCAATACCGTCACCCATTGAATGCCGATCATGTCGGCAATCAGGCCCTCGATCATGATGCCGATGGAAACAAAACCCGGATAAAGCTGCTGGAGGCTGGTGATGCGGCCGCGCATGTTTTCGGGCACGCACATCTGCAGCGTGGCCTGATTGCTGGTGAACAGCACCATCTCGGCGCTGCCCGAGGCAATCAGCGCGGCACAGGCCCAGGCCACGCTCGGCGCCGCCGAGAGCAGCAGAAAGCCTGCGCACATCGCATAGACGGCGCAGGCCTGCACGATGCCCTGCTTCTGCGACTGCATGCATTTGGAGGCAAACCAGCTGCCGCCGACGCCACCGACGCCAACGCTGGTCAGCAGCATGCCCAGCACTTCGGGGCCGGCGTGAAAAACGTCTTTGGTATAAACCGGCAGCAGGCCGCCGAAAATCGGCACCAGCAGCAGAAACGGCGTGATGCCGATCAGCAGCAAGACGCGCGCGGTGCGGTCGGTCACCGCAAAGCGCAGACCTTCAGCCAGTTCGGCAAAGGCCGAGCGGCCGCTGTGCACGATCTCGCGCGGCGGCAGGGTCACGTGATAGACCGTCGCTGCCGCCGCAAAATACATCGACGCCTGAACAAACAGATTGCCCTCGGCGCCGAACCAGCCGATCAGATAACCGGCGATTGCCGGCCCGGTGATGCGTGCAATCGAAAACGCGATCATGTTGATCGCCACCGCCTGCATCGCCTCGCCGCGCGGCACGATATCGAAAATAATGGTCAGCCGCGCCGGACGGTCGAGCACCGCGGCCGCCCCTGAAACCAGCACGAAGGCAAAAAGATGCCAGACCTCGGCGTGGCCGGTGGCGAGCACGATGCCGAAGATCAACGCAGTCAGTGCGGAAACCAGCTGACTGCCCATCAGCAGGCGGCGCCGGTCGTAGCGGTCGGCCGCCACACCGGCGAGCGGCGCACAAAGAAACATCGGGATCGCGCGCATGCCCATGATCAGGCCGAGCAGGCTCTTTGAGCCGGTCATGTCATAGGCAAGCCAGCCGATGGTGGCCTGCTGTATCCACTGCCCCGCGTAGGAGGCGAACGAACCGAACCAGAGATTGCGGAAATCGCGATAGCGCAGCGTCGCCAGCAACGGCCCGTCGAATGAGACCGGACCGCTCAATGAATCTCCGGGTCGGCGGTCGGCGCAGCGTTGTCGCGATGCAGGAAATCGAAATCGCAGCCGAGGTTGGCCTGCGTCACGCGTTGTTCATAGAGCGCGCCGAAACCGCGCGTGTAATGCGGCGGCGCCTGCTTCCATGCCGCGCGGCGTTTGGCCAGTTCGGCATCGCTGACCTTCAGTTCGAGTTTGCGCGCGGCGACGTCGAGTTCGATCAGATCACCGTCCTGCACAAACGCCAGCGGCCCGCCAATGAACGATTCGGGCGCCACATGCAGCACGCAGCAGCCGTACGAGGTGCCGCTCATGCGCGAATCGGAAATACGCACCATGTCGCGCACACCTTTGGCCAACAGTTTTTTCGGGATCGGCAGCTGTCCCCATTCCGGCATGCCCGGCGCCCCCAGGGGCCCGCCGTTCTGCAGCACGATCACCGAGTTCTCGTCGATGTCGAGCTTCTCATCGTCGATGCGCGCGGCAATATCGTTGTAGTTTTTAAAGACCACGGCGCGGCCCGTGTGTTTCAACAATCGCGCTTCGGCCGCCAGCGGCTTGATTACCGCGCCATCGGGCGCCAGATTGCCGCGCAGCACGGCGAGCCCGCCGTCGGCGGCCATCGCGTTGTCGCGCGTGCGGATGACGTCGGTGTTGTAGATCTTCGCGCCCTCGAGGTTTTCGCCGAGGGTCTTGCCGTTGACCGTCAGGCAATCGGTATTGAGCAGATCGCGGATTTCACCCAACAGCGCGCGCAGGCCGCCGGCGTAATAAAAATCCTCCATCAGATACTTCTGCCCGGCCGG
>CAZVDN010000040.1:13775-16040 GCA_964625665.1 uncultured Streptomyces sp.
GCGCCGGGCAGCGTGAAGCCCAGCACCTCGGCGATCGAGGTCATGGTCGATGCGGTGCCCATCACCATGCAATGGCCGGGCGACCGCGCAATGCCCTCTTCGACTTCCTGCAATTCGTTTTTGCTCAGGTTCCCGGCGCGGAACTCCGCCCAGTATTTCCAGGTGTCGGTGCCCGAACCAAGCGGCTCACCATGCCAGTTGCCGCGCAACATGGGCCCCGCCGGCATGAAGATCGCCGGCAGATTGGCCGAGGTCGCGCCCATCAGCAGCGCCGGCGTGGTTTTGTCACAGCCGCCCATCAGCACGCAGGCATCGACCGGGTAGGAACGCAGCAGTTCTTCGGTTTCCATCGCCAGCAGATTGCGATACATCAGCGGCGACGGTTTCATGAACGGTTCGGACAACGTGATCGCCGGCATCTCGAGCGGAAAGCCGCCGGCCTGCCAGATGCCGCGCTTGATCTCCTCTGCGCGCACACGGAAATGCGCGTGGCATTGGTTGATGTCGCTCCAGGTATTGATGATGGCGATCACAGGCTTGCCGCCGAAGTCCTCACGCGTGAAGCCGCTTTGCAGCGTGCGCGAACGATGACCGAAGGCGCGCAGGTCCTGCGCGCCATACCATTTGTAACTGCGCAACTCTTCCGGGCGTTTGCGGGGGCGCGACATGGGGAATCCAGCTCGGTGAATGATTATTGTTTAAAGGCGGCACCGCGAACGAAAATCGTGGGGCACCGTGCGCCGATTATGCAGGATGCGCTTCCAGACCAGCAAGCCGCGGCACGGCGCGTGGTGTATTATTTGGCCTCTTTTCGCACCACTCCCACCTCTGGAGAACCGCATGAGCAACGCAAACCGCATCAAGGGCGTATTGTCGCCCGTCGTCACCCCTTTCAAAGCCGACTATTCGCCCGACACCGCGCGCTTTGTTGCGCATTGCCAATGGCTGATGTCGCAGAACTGCGGGCTCGCGGTGTTCGGCACCAACAGCGAAGCCAATTCGCTGGCCGCTGAAGAACGCATGAGCCTGCTCGATGCGGTCGTCGCCGCCGGCGTCGACACCTCGCGCATGATGCCGGGCACCGGTTGCTGCTCGATCCCTGACACCGTGAAACTCACCGCGCACGCCGTCAAACACGGTTGCGCCGGCGTGCTCATGCTGCCGCCGTTTTATTACAAGGGTGTCAGTGATGAAGGCATCTTCCGTCACTACAGCGAGATCATCCAGCGCGTCGGCGATGCGCGCCTGCGCATTTACGTTTATCACATCCCGCCGGTGGCGGTGGTCGGCATCACGCCGAAACTGGTCGAGCGCCTGCTCAAGGAATACCCGACCGCGGTGGCCGGCATGAAGGACAGCTCGGGCGACTGGAACAACACCAAGACCTTCCTCGACGGCTTTGCGAAATCGGGCTTCGACGTGTTCGTCGGATCGGAATCGTTCCTGCTCGCCAACATGAAAAACGGCGGCGTCGGCACGATATCGGCGACCGCCAACGTCAATCCGGCGGCAATCCACAAGCTCTATACCGAATGGAAAAACGCCGACGCCGAGGCCCAGCAGCAGCGCCTCAATCTCGTGCGCGACACCGTCGGCAAAAAATACGTGATGATTTCCGCGCTCAAGCAGACGATCGCGATTTACGCCAATGATCCGGCCTGGAGCAAGGTGCGCCCGCCGCTGACCGAACTCAGCGCCGAGCAGAACCAGTCGCTGGCTGCGGAACTGAAGGCGATCGGATTCGAGATGCCGGGCCTGAAACGCGTCGCCTGACGCGTCCCGGCAATGCCTGCGTGAGCCGCCTTTGCCGATGCTGCTGCGCTTGACCAAGGCGTTGGCTGCGCGCGGCTGGCGGCGCCCGGCGCAGTTTTTTCTGCGCCTCGCCCTCGGGCTGCGGCCGCGCGATCCGGTCCTGCTGCACGAAAACCTGCGACAGACCGCGCGGTCCGGCGACAGCGGACGGATTGCCGCCGCCTGCCATGCCCTGCTGGCGCAACAACCCGACGATGCGCAGGCACTGGAACTGCTCGCGGTCGTCGAGCTCGGGCGCGGCAACAATGATGCAGCACGCACCATCCTCGCAAAGGCGCATGACCGGGGCCAGCTCGGCGACCTGCGCTTCGCCACTGACGCACTGATCGACCCCGAACGCGCGCGCAGCGAAGGCGTCTACGTCGCCGTCCTCGACGACGTGCAGATTGAAACCGCCGACTGGGCCATTCTGGACGGCGACAAGGTCTACAACACCGAGGCACACAATCGCGC
>CAZVDN010000041.1:0-605 GCA_964625665.1 uncultured Streptomyces sp.
GTTGAGCAGCACCACGCAGGGGTCGAAGCCGTCGACCGACAGGCGGTTGCCGCTGCGCCTGAGCGGTTCGAGCGTCAATGCCGCACCGTTCGGCAGTGCGATTTCCACCGGTGCGGTGATTTCCGGCAGCAGGCTGCCGATGCGCACATTCATGCCGGCGTGGCGCAGGATGGTCTGCAGGGCCGCGACGTTCTGCAGATAGAACAGGTTGCGCGTGTGATTTTCGGGGATAAGCAAAACGCCGCGCGCATCGGGGCAGATTTTTTCCACTGCGACCATGGCCGCCTGCACGCAGAGCGGATGGAAATCAGGATTCAGATTGTTGAAGCCGCCCGGATACAGATTGGTGTCCACCGGCGCGAGCTTGAAGCCGCTGTTGCGCAGATCGACCGAAGCATAAAACGGCGTTTCGCGTTCCTGCCACTGGCCGCGCAGCCAGTGTTCGATGGCCGGCATGGCGGCGAGGATCTTGCGTTCGAGATCGAGCGGCGGTCCGCTCAATGCGGTGGTCAGGCGCGGGACGGTCATCGGGGCTGCCTTCAAATCGGGCGGCTATTGTAGCAAACCCGTTCCGCGCGGCGACCGTCGCGCAGGCGTGGCAAAAG
>CAZVDN010000041.1:615-15781 GCA_964625665.1 uncultured Streptomyces sp.
GTTTGGGCGCGGCATACAGTTTGCGCAAATCTTCCAGGGTCGTAATCATCATCTTCCCCCTTCGTTGTGGTGGCGTTTCGGGCAAAGGGCAAGACGCGTGAATCGTTCATGTCGTTCCCTTATCGGGAGCGAGTATACGGCGGCAGGTCCGGCTTGTTCTGTCGAGTCCCGGTAAGTGTCGCCAGCGCGAAGAAAAAGCGGGGCGAAAAAAATGGGCGCCCGGAGGCGCCCGTTGTCGGGGGAGGAGGTCCCGACGGTCTTGCATGAATAACGATTACATATGGTAGGCAGCTTCGCCGTGTTCGTTCAGATCGAGGCCTTCGCGTTCGGCTTCTTCGCTGACGCGCAGTCCGACGATGATGTCCGCAATCTTGAAGGCGATGAAGGCAACCACCGCAGTCCAGATCACGGTCGTGCCGACCGCCTTGGCCTGGATCAGGAGCTGATCCATGATCGGGTTCGAGCCGACTTTGGCCGTGACCCAGTCGGTGACGAGCCCCGGTCCGCCGAGGTCCTGGCTGTTGAAAATGCCGGTCATCAGCGCGCCGAAGATACCGCCAACAGCATGCACGCCGAACACGTCGAGCGCATCGTCCGCGCCGAGCATTTTCTTCAGGCCGGTGACACCCCAGAGGCAGACCAGACCGGCCACCGAGCCGATGACGAACGCACCGGGGATGCCGACGTTACCGGCCGCCGGGGTGATCGCCACGAGGCCCGCAACTGCGCCGGACGCTGCACCCAGCATGGACGGTTTGCCTTTGAAAATCCACTCACCGAAGATCCAGGTCAGCACTGCGCAGGCCGTGGCGAGGAAGGTGTTCATGAAGGCCAGCGAGGCCGAGCCGTTGGCTTCGAGCGCGGAACCGGCGTTGAAGCCGAACCAGCCGAACCACAGCATGGCTGCACCGATCATCGTCATCGTCAGGCTGTGCGGCGACATCGCTTCCTTGCCGTAGCCGATACGCTTGCCGACCACGTAGGCACCGACCAGACCGGCAACACCGGCGTTGATGTGGACCACGGTGCCGCCTGCGAAGTCGAGAGCGCCCCACTGCCAGAGCATGCCGGCCTTGGCGTTGAGTTCATCGACCAGTTTCGGATCGGTGTAAGCATCCGGGCCCATCCAGAACCAGACCATGTGTGCGACCGGCAGGTAGCTGAAGGTGAACCAGATCACCATGAAGATCAGCACGGCGGAGAACTTCATGCGCTCAACCACCGAGCCCAGGATCAGGCAGCAGGTGATGGCGGCGAAGGTCGCCTGGAAGGCCACGAACACGAGCTCGTACATCGGCGTGCCCTTGCTGAAGGTGGCGGCCATCGAGAACTCGCCCTTGGCGGCGTCGAAGGTGCCTTTCAGGAACAGCCGGTCAAGCCCGCCGATGATCGAGTTGCCCTCGGTGAATGCCAGGCTGTAGCCGTAAATGCACCACAGCACGGTAATCAGCGAGAACGTCACGAACACCTGCATCAGCACCGACAGCATGTTCTTGCTGCGGACCAGGCCGCCGTAGAACAGTGCCAGCGCCGGCACGCTCATCAGCAACACGAGCGCGGTCGAGGTCAGCATCCACGCCGTATCGCCCTTGTTGGGGGTCGGCGGCGCCGGCGTTGCCGTGGCGGCGGCGGCCGGTGCGGCCGCCGCCGCGGCTGCAGCTGCTGCCGGTGCGGCAGGGGCCTCGGCCTTGGCGGCTTCGGCAGGTTTGTCCTGCGCCATCACCGGTGCTGCGCAGAATCCCAGCGCACCGACGAGAGCAAGCAGAGAGAAGAGTCGCTTCATGGCATTCCCCTTATAAGGCGTCCGAGCCGGTTTCACCGGTGCGGATGCGGTAGACCTGTTCAAGCTCGAAGACGAAAATCTTGCCGTCGCCGATCTTGCCGGTGTTGGCGGATTTTTCGATTGCTTCGACGACCTGGTCGAGCATTTCGCTCTTGATCGCAGCTTCGATCTTGACCTTGGGCAGAAAGTCGACGACGTATTCGGCGCCGCGATAGAGCTCGGTATGGCCTTTCTGGCGGCCGAATCCCTTGACTTCGGTGACGGTCACACCCTGCACGCCGATGGCGCTGAGGGCTTCGCGTACCTCGTCAAGCTTGAAGGGCTTGATGATTGCAGTTACGAGTTTCATGGATGCTCCCCGGAAATGGGGCCGGCCGGGTCAATCGACGGCGTGCCGGCCCCGTGTTGCGGCGATTAAAAGGTTTTTTGCAGGTAGATTGTTCCGGTGCCGGCGCCGATATCTTTCGGATACGGACCGCAGTTGGCGCCGACGCAATCATTAAAGCTGCCATAACCGACTTTGCTGTAGCTGAGCGCCTTCGTGTAATACGCGCCGATGGTGAAATCCTTCGGCAGCGCGTAGCTGGCGCCGAGTTTCACGTCTTTGTAGCTGTAGGCAGCATCGTTGGTCAGGCCGCCCGTGTTATTGGTGTCACGGCCTTTGTATTTCTGCCAGCCCCAGTGGGCCATCAGGGTCACCGGCGTATCCGGGATCGGATAGTTCGCGCTGATATCGAGATAGCTCGTGCCCTTGCTGTCGCGAACGCCGAAGGTCTCGCTCTTGATGCTGTGCGAGTACTTGAGCGACAGCCATTTCCAGCTCGGCGCAATATAGATTTCCCAGGTGTCGGCCTTCGGCGTGCCAGCCGGCGCGACCGCGGTGTTGATGTCGCCCGGGTACCAGTAGTAGAGAGTGCCGAGGTCGAGCACGAAGTCGTTGGGCAGGCTCCATTTGTAACCGCCGTAGACGTCCATCTCAACGCTGCCGCCGCCACCGTAGGTGCCGCGGTTACCGGTCGCGGCCGAAAGGTTTTCTTTCAGCCAGCTGATGTTGGACAGCCAGGTGCCGGCGTAAAAGCCCGACTCATGGGAATAGTCGAAGCCGCCTTGGGCAGCCGGTTGACGGTTGGTTTGGGTCAGTCCGCGGAATATGTATTGGCTGAAAATCCCGAAGTTGCCGGTCAGCGTGTGCGGGCCTTTTGCTTCTTCGGCCTTTTTCTCTTCAGCGGGGGCGTCGGCGGCAAATGCGGCGCCGGTCGTTGCAAACGCCGCGAAGATTGCGGCGGTCATCAATGACTTCTTAAGCATGATCATCCTTTCAAGTGTTGGCAGTTCGGTAGCGTTACCAACCCCCAATTAGCACGGACTGTGCCAGAAACCATATTATTGAAAAATAAAAGAAAAAATCCCGATGAGGCGGTCTTGGGGTAATCCGTCATGCACCGACATGATGCGTTTTATCCGGAGGTGCACCAGAACGGGGCTGGGTGGATGTTGCGCTGCAAATAGGGGTTTTTTCGGGTTCGCATGATAGATTCAGGGTGTCTATTCGGTTTGGAGCCTTTTCTGTGGTGAACGAAAAACTGGTCGATGATATCAGCGCCCGCATCAAGGATGTGATGTCGCGCACGCCGGCCGCGGAAATTGAACGCAATATGCGCGCAACATTGGCGGCCTGGTTTGCGCGGCTGGATCTGGTCACGCGCGAAGAATTCGATGTGCAGTCCGCGGTGCTGGCCCGCACGCGCGAAAAACTGACGGCGCTTGAAGCGCGCCTCGCCGAACTTGAAAAGTCCGCCAAATCGTCCTAGCACGGCGGTTTTGCAGCACACCGCATTGAAGAACTAATGCTTCAGGCCTAGCCAGGTCTGTCGGCGTCACGCGCGGCCGGTCGTTAGACCGGCATCTTCATTCACTCGCCGGCGCGCGATACCGTCATCATGTCTATTGCGGTTCTATACAGCCGTGCCTTGTCCGGCATGCAGGCGCCGTTGGTGACCGTCGAGGCGCATCTGGCCAATGGCCTGCCCGCTTTCACCATCGTCGGATTGCCGGAGGCGGAAGTCAAAGAAGCCAAGGACCGCGTGCGCGCCGCATTGCAGACCGCGAACTTCGAATTTCCGATGCGGCGCATTACCGTAAACCTCGCACCGGCCGAACTGCCGAAAGAAAGTGGGCGTTACGACCTGCCGATTGCGCTGGGTATCCTTGCCGCCTCCGGGCAGCTGCCGGCGAAAAATCTTGACCAATATGAATTTGCCGGTGAACTTGCATTGACCGGTGAATTGCGGCCGGTGCGCGGTATGCTGGCATTGATTTGCGGCGCGTTGCGTGACGGCCGTGCGTTTATCGTGCCGCAGGGCAATGCCGCCGAAGCAACCTTGCCCGATGGCGCGCGCGTTTACGCCGCGCGGAGTCTGCTGGATGTCTGTGCGCATCTGGCCGGGCGCGCGGCACTTGAAGAATGTCGCCCCACGTCAGTAGCAGCCGTTACGGCGTATCCTGAGTGGCTCGATGTCAAAGGCCAGGCGCAGGCCAAGCGTGCGCTTGAAATTGCCGCGGCCGGCGCGCACAGCTTGCTGATGATCGGGCCGCCCGGATCGGGCAAGACCATGCTGGCGAGCCGGCTGCCCGGCATTCTGCCGCCGATGAGCGAA
Organism: uncultured Streptomyces sp.; assembly: GCA_964625665.1. GTDB lineage: Bacteria > Pseudomonadota > Gammaproteobacteria > Burkholderiales > SG8-41 > PALSA-1004. The sequence goes on from CAZVDN010000041.1 coordinate 5,056, forward strand.
CAGGAAGCACTTGAGTCCGCCGCCGTGCAATCACTCGGCAGTGCGGGTTTCGATGTGGCGAACTGGCGCCGGCGGCCGTTTCGCGCGCCGCATCACACGGCCTCTGGTGTCGCGCTCGTGGGCGGCGGCAGCATTCCGCGGCCCGGCGAAATATCGATGGCGATGCATGGCGTGCTGTTTCTCGATGAATTGCCGGAGTTCGAACGCCATGTGCTCGAAGTGCTGCGCGAACCGCTGGAGTCCGGGCGCATTTGCGTTTCGCGCGCGGCGCGTCAGGCGGAATTTCCGGCGCGCTTTCAACTGGTCGCGGCAATGAACCCCTGCCCCTGCGGATATCTCGGGCACTACAGCGCGCGTTGTCGCTGCACGCCGGATCAGATCGCGCGTTATCGCGCGCGCATCTCCGGTCCGCTGCTCGATCGCATCGATGTGCAGATCGAAGTCCCGGCGGTGGAGCCGCACGAGCTCACCCGTGATGCGCAGGGTGAGTCGAGCGCGCAGGTGCGCGCGCGTGTCAGTGCGGCTTTCGAATTGCAGATCGCGCGGCAGTCGAAACCAAACGCGCAACTCGGCACGCGCGAGATCGACCGCTACTGCGCGATCAACGATGCCGGTGCGGCACTGCTCAAGCAAGCCATCGCGCGTCTCGGGCTCTCGGCGCGCGGTTATCACCGTTGCCTCAAGCTGGCGCGCACCATCGCCGATCTGGCGGGCGCAGGCGCAATTTCGCCTGCGCATATTGCCGAGGCCATACAGTATCGCCGCTGCATGCAGGGTTGACGCGGTCCGGAGGCGCGCAAGGGGTAAAATCGGCGCGTCGATGATCACGCTGCGGAGCACATCGGTAGTCTCCGCAATTCACCCGAAAGGAAAACAGCGTCGTGGGCACCAACCGCACGGTGTTGGCCATCTTGCTGGCGGCGCTCGCCATGCTCGGGCCGTTTTCCATCGATACCTATATGCCGTCGTTTCCGGAGATCGGACGGACCTTCGGCGCCTCGGCCTTCGAACTGCAGTTCACCATCAGCGCGTTTCTCGCCACGTTTTCCGTCATGTCGCTGTTTCATGGTGCCCTGGCCGACTCTTTCGGGCGGCGGCCGGTCATCCTTTTTAATCTGGGTTTGTTTGTGGTCGCGAGCGCCGGCTGTGCGCTGGCTGCGGCATTCAGCCAGTTGCTGTGGTTTCGCGCGCTGCAAGGACTGGCCGGCGGCGCCGGCCTGATCGTCGGCCGCGCCATGATCCGCGACAGTTTCGCCGGCGACGAAGCCCAGCGCATGATGTCGACGGTGACCATGATTTTCGGCGTGGCGCCGGCGATTGCCCCCATCATCGGCGGCTGGCTGCAGGCGTGGCTGGGCTGGCGTTCGGTGTTTGCATTTCTCACCGCTTACGCCGCGCTGCTGCTGGTGTTTTGCTGGTGGCGCTTGCCGGAAACCCTGCCGGACGGCGATCGCCAGCCGCTGGTATTGCGCACGCTCTTCGCCAATTACGCCAGTGTCTTCGGCAGTCTGCGCTTCGTGTTGTTGTCGTCTGCCATTGCATTCAATTTTTGCGCGTTTTTTCTTTATATCGCGGCAGCGCCGGTCGTCATTTACCAGTGGCTGGGTCTTGGCGAGAGCGAGTTTGCCTGGCTGTTCATTCCAGGCATCAGCGGCATCGTCGTCGGCGCCTTCATTTCGGGGCGCGTGGCCGGCCGTTTGTCGCGCCGGCAGACCTTGCGCCTCGGATTTGCCGTGATGTTTGCCGCGCTCGCCTGTAACATTGCATATCACACGCTTGCCGCACCGGCGCTGCCATGGACCGTGCTTTGCGTGCTGTTTTATACGACCGCTATGGCGATTGCGATGCCGACATTGACGCTACTCGCACTCGATCTGTTCCCGCATAATCGCGGTATGGCCGCATCGGTGCAGGGGTTCCAGCACAGTTTGTTTACCGCAATTGCCGCCGTCGCCCTCGTGCCGCATGTCGCGGACTCCGCCCTGGCGATGGCGTTGACTGCGGCGGCATTGCTGGGTTGCGGCGCAGTGTGCGCGGCTTGCCACGCGCATTTGGAACCGGAGAAATCACATGCATGAAATCACCAGCTGGTCCGAAGAAATGCGCGCCGCGTATCTCTATCGCGTGGTTGCGCAGGCCGAAGCCGGCACGCCGCGCCAAAAACTTTTTCTTGAACTGGCCGGCGAGGCCGAGGGCCAGGCTGCAATCTGGGCCGACAAGGCGCGCGCCGCCGGCGGCACCTTGCCCGAGTTCGTGCCCGACATGCGCGCGCGTGTGGTTGCCGGGCTCGTGCGCAGCCATGGTCCGCGCAAGCTGCGCACGGTACTTGCTGCGATGAAAGTACGCGGCATGTCGGTCTACACCGCCAACAGCACCGGCCATGTGATTCCGCACCACGTCGACGACAAGGGGCACCACAGCGGCATGTCCGGCGGCGGCAATCTGCGCGCGGCAGTGTTCGGCATCAATGACGGATTGATTTCCAATGCGAGCCTGATCATGGGCGTCGCGGGTGCCAGCGCCGATGCGGCAACGATTTTGTTAACCGGTACTGCGGGCCTCGTCGCCGGTGCGTTTTCAATGGCGGCCGGCGAATATGTATCAATGCGTTCGCAGCGTGAAATGTTTGAATACCAGATCGGGCTTGAGCGCGACGAGCTTGCCGCCTACCCGGAAGAAGAGGCCCACGAACTGGCGCTGATCTATGAAGCGCGCGGTATCTCGCCCGAAGAAGCGCAGCGCATGGCGCAGACGGTGATCACCGATCCCGAACGCGCGCTCGATGCGCTGGCGCGCGAAGAGCTCGGCCTCAATCCGGAAGACCTCGGTTCGCCCTGGGGCGCGGCGATCTTTTCATTTCTGTCGTTCGCCGCCGGCGGTGTCGTGCCGCTGCTGCCGTTTGTGTTCGGCGCCGGCAGCACGGCATTGAACATCGCCATCGGCCTCACGGCAGTGGCCTTGTTTGCCGTTGGTGCAACGCTTTCGTTGTTTACCGGGCGCAATGCCGTGCTCAGCGGTTTGCGCATGCTGGCGATCGGCGCAGCGGCGGGCGGGGTGACCTTTATGGTCGGCAGATTGCTGGGCGTCAGCGTCGCCTAGCGCCACTGTTTTTTCGTCGCGCGGCGGTGCGTCAGGTCTGTTCCCATGGCAGCCCGTGAAACCGCCAGCCGCCGTGTTTGCCGCGGTGGTAGTTTTCGTCGCGGTCGCCTTCAAAGCCTTCCTGCACGTTGTAGACCTGTTTGAAGCCGCTGTCCTCCAGTGCCTTGGCGGCTTCGACCGAGCGTGTGCCGCTGCGGCAGATCAGCAAAACGGGTTGATCGACGCCGGCTTCGGCTTTGACCTGTGCCACGAAGTGCGGATTGATTTCCCAGTCGGGCGCTTCGCTCCATGCGACGTGGATCGCGCCGACCGGGTGGCCGACGAACAGGAATTCGACTTCGCTGCGCACGTCGATCAATACCGCATCGGGATGCGATTGCAGAAATTCGTGTGCCTGTTTTGGTTTGAGGTGTTGCATGGTGCGCAATCGAGAGTAATGAGGGAGCGAGTATAGCGATTTGGCCCGCGCTCCAATGCGGTGCGCCGGTTTGACAACCTCGGGCGTGACGCGTAACCTTCTAATTTAGCGCCAATTTCCGGGATTTTGTGGACTGCTTGCGGGCGCCGCCGTGGCATCAAGTGCAGGTTTTGATCCGGTGAAAAACAAATACGGCTAAGCGGTGTGACCCGATCGGCAGCCGCAGATCGGGTTTTTTGTTTTTAGTGGATGCCATGAACTCGACTGCCGCATTACAAGATCTGCTCAAACGGCGCATCGCCATACTCGACGGTGCGATGGGCACCATGATCCAGCGCTACAAGCTCGGCGAAGCCGATTATCGCGGCCAGCGCTTTGCCGACTTCGCGCACGACGTCAAAGGCAACAACGAGTTGCTGGTGCTGACGCAGCCGCAGATCATTCAGGAAATCCACGAGCAGTATCTGGCCGCCGGTTCGGACATTATCGAGTCGAACACCTTCGGCGCGCAACGCATTGCCCAGGCCGATTACCACATGGAAGATCTCGCCTATGAGATGAATGTGGCGGCAGCAAAGCTCGCGCGCGCAGCCTGCGACAAATATTCCACACCGGATGCGCCGCGTTTTGTTGCCGGCGCCTTCGGCCCGACGCCGAAAACCGCGTCGATCTCTCCGGACGTCAACGACCCGGGCGCGCGCAACATCACCTTCGACGAACTGGTTGCGGCCTACCTCGACCAGGCGCGTGCGCTGCACGAAGGCGGCGTCGATCTCTTCCTCGTTGAAACCATTTTCGACACGCTGAATGCCAAAGCGGCGCTGTTCGCCATCGATAAATTTTTCGAGGAATCCGGCGTGCGTTTGCCGCTGATGATTTCCGGCACGGTGACCGACGCCTCGGGCCGTATCCTGTCCGGGCAGACCGTCGAGGCCTTCTGGAATTCGGTGCGTCATGCCAAGCCGATGACCATCGGGCTGAACTGCGCGCTGGGTGCGGCGCTGATGCGCCCCTATATCGCCGAGCTGTCGAAGATCTGCGACGCAGCGATCTGCGTTTATCCGAACGCCGGCCTGCCGAACCCGATGAGCGACACCGGCTTCGACGAGACGCCGCCGATCACCTCGTCGCTGCTGAAAGAATTTGCCGAGGCCGGTTACGTCAACATTGCCGGCGGCTGTTGCGGCACGACGCCGGCACACATCAAGGCGATTGCTGAACAGGTGAAGACGGTGGCGCCGCGCGTGCCGCCGGCGGCCGATCACAAGCTGCGCCTGTCGGGCCTCGAGCCGGCGAACGTTGACGAGACCTCGCTGTTCGTCAACGTCGGCGAGCGCACCAACGTCACCGGCTCGAAGGCGTTTGCGCGCATGATCCTGAACAACCAGTTCGACGAGGCGCTTGCCGTCGCGCGCCAGCAGGTCGAAAACGGCGCGCAGGTGATCGACGTCAACATGGACGAGGCGATGCTTGATTCGAAAGCGGCGATGGTGCGCTTTCTGAATCTGGTCGCCGGCGAACCCGACATCGCGCGTGTGCCGATCATGATCGACTCCTCGAAATGGGAGGTGATCGAAGCCGGCCTCAAATGCGTGCAGGGCAAGGCCATCGTCAATTCGATCAGCATGAAGGAAGGCGAGGCGGAGTTCCTGCGCCAGGCGCGGCTGTGCCTGCGTTACGGCGCGGCGGTGATCGTCATGGCTTTTGACGAGCAGGGCCAGGCCGACACGTTTGCGCGCAAGACCGAGATCTGCAAACGCGCTTACGATCTGCTGACGCAGCAGGTCGGTTATCCGCCTGAAGACATTATTTTCGATCCGAACATTTTCGCGATTGCCACCGGCATCGAAGAACACAACAACTACGCGGTCGATTTCATCGAAGCCACGCGCTGGATCCGTCAGAACCTGCCGCATGCCAAGGTCAGCGGCGGTGTGTCGAACGTGAGTTTCTCCTTCCGCGGCAACGATCCGGCGCGCGAAGCAATCCACACGGTTTTTCTCTATCACGCGGTCAAGGCCGGCATGACCATGGGCATTGTCAACGCCGGCATGGTCGGCGTTTATGATGATCTCGATCCGGAACTGCGCGAGCGCGTCGAGGACGTGGTGCTCAATCGCCGCCCCGATGCCACCGAGCGCATGATTGAATTCGCCGGCACGCTGAAGGCCGGCGGGGCGAAGGAAGAGCAGAACCTCGAATGGCGTCAGGACGCCGTCGAGAAACGCCTGTCGCACGCGCTGGTGCACGGCATCACGCAATGGATCACCGAAGACACGGAAGAGGCGCGACAGAAGGTCGAGAAGTCAGGCGGCCGCCCGATCCATGTCATCGAAGGCCCGCTGATGGACGGCATGAACATCGTCGGCGACCTCTTCGGCGCCGGCAAAATGTTTCTGCCCCAGGTGGTGAAAAGCGCGCGCGTCATGAAGCAGGCGGTTGCGCATCTGATTCCCTACATCGAAGCGGAAAAGGCGCGCCTCGGCGATCTCAAGCCTAAAGGCAAGATCGTCATCGCCACCGTCAAGGGCGACGTGCACGACATCGGCAAGAACATCGTTTCGGTCGTGCTTCAGTGCAACAACTTCGAAGTGGTCAACATGGGCGTGATGGTGCCCTGCCAGAAAATCCTCGACACGGCGCGCGAAGAGAAGGTCGATATCATCGGCCTCTCCGGCCTGATTACGCCATCGCTCGAAGAAATGGCCAACGTGGCGAAAGAAATGCAGCGCCAGGGTTTCACCATGCCGTTGCTGATCGGCGGGGCGACGACCTCGCGCACGCACACGGCGGTGAAAATCGCGCCGGGTTACACCAACGGCCCTACCGTCTGGGTGCCGGATGCCTCGCGCAGCGTCACCGTGTGCAGCAACCTGCTTGCCGAAGACGAAGTTGCGCGCCGCAAGTACCTCGACGAACTGAGCGCCGAGTACGACAAGACGCGCGCCCAGCATGCCGGCAAGAAGGGCCCTGAACTGATAACGCTCGCCGAAGCGCGTTCCAATGCGTTCAAGACGGACTGGAAGGCCACCGTGCCGCCGGCGCCGGCTTTCGTCGGCGTCAAACACCTGAAGAACTACGATCTCGCCGAGATCGCCGCACACATCGACTGGGCGCCGTTCTTCCAGACCTGGGACCTGGCTGGTTCGTATCCGAAGATCCTCGACGACGCGGTGGTCGGCAGCGAAGCGCGCAAGGTGCTGGCCGACGCCAAAGAGATGCTGAAGAAAATCGTCGAGGGCCGCTGGCTGCAAGCCAACGGCGTGTTCGCGATTTATCCGGCCAACAGCATCGGCGACGATATCGCGCTCTACGCCAATGAGAAGCGCGAGACCCCGCTGATGACCTGGCATGGCCTGCGCCAGCAGAACAAAAAACCGACCGGCAACCCGAATCTGTGCATGTCAGATTTCATCGCGCCTCCGGAATCCGGCGTGAAGGATTATCTTGGCGCCTTTGCGGTGACCGCGGGCCTCGGTGTCGACAAGCGCGTCAAGGCCTACGAAGAAAAACACGACGATTACAACGCCATCATGCTCAAAGCGCTGGCCGACCGCATGGCCGAAGCCTTTGCCGAATTGCTGCACAAGCGCGTGCGCCGCGAAATGTGGGCCTATGCGAAAGACGAATCGCTGTCGAACGACGACATGATTGCGGAGAAATATCGCGGCATTCGCCCGGCGCCCGGTTATCCGGCCTGTCCTGACCACACCGAGAAGGCCGCCTTGTTCGGTTTGCTCAGTGCGCCGACCATTGGCATCGAATTGACCGAAAGTTTCGCCATGATGCCGGCCTCGTCCGTCAGCGGTTTTTATCTGGCCCATCCGCAGGCGCAGTATTTCGCCGTCGGCAAGATCGGCCGCGATCAGGTCGAGGACTACGCCAAACGCAAGAACATGGCGGTGGCGGACGTCGAGCGCTGGCTGGCGCCGAACCTCGGTTACGAGCCCGCCTAGGCGGACATGTTCCCTGCCGCCGAACGGTTTCTTGCGCTCGCCGCGCGCGGGCGCAACGAGTGGTGGCGTTATGCGGCGGGGTTCGTCACCGTCATTTTCTTTTTCGAGATTCTCGGCTATGTGCCGTACTGGCTCGCCATGCAGTACACGGCCTTCGGTGCCATTGCACAATTCATCGGTTTGAATCTCAGCATGCTGGTGGGCCTCGCCGGGCTTGCCCTTGCAGTGATCTGGCTGCATCGCCGGAGTCTGTTGAGCCTGATCACGCCCTATGCGCGGTTCGACTGGCGGCGCGTGTTGACCGGTGCCGCGGTATGGGCCGGATTGGCGGCGGTATGCAGCCTCGTCGAAGCGGCGCTGTTTCCCGGGCGCTACACGCTGACCTTCAATCCGCAAATGTTTTTTGTTTCGGCAGCGCTGGCGCTGCTGCTGACGCCGCTGCAGACCACGACCGAAGAACTGTTGTTCCGCGGTTACCTCATGCAGGCGCTCGGCCGGGTGATCCGCAATCCCTGGCTGCTGATCGTGCTCAGCGCGGCGATTTTCACGCTGCCGCATGCCGGCAATCCGGAAGTCGGCTCTTCGCCCTGGCTGGTGCTGCCGCAGTACTTCATCATCGGCGCGCTGATGGCGGTGGTGACCTTGAAGGATGGCCGGCTCGAACTGGCGATCGGCATCCATGCGGCGAACAACCTGTTCACCGGCATCGTCGCCAACGTCGAACCGTCGGTGCTCAGCACCAGTGCGATTTTCACCTCGACCTTCGAGCCGGTGTTTGCTTTGCTGGCGATGCTGGCTTCGAGCATCGCGACCTATGCGGTATTGTTTTGCCGGAAACCGGAAGGGCTGACCGTCGCGCAACGCGCGCAGTTCGAGAATGACGGTTACGTCGTGCTGCGCCGGCTGGTTGACCCGACGACCTGCGCAATCATGCTGGCGAAAGCGAAACTCGATCTCGCCGCCGGTGTGCCGCCGGTGGAATACGAGGCCGATACCGGGTATCCGGGCGCGCCGGCGTCACGCGATGCGCCGGGTGGGCGCACGGTGCGCCGCCTGTTGCAGGCCTATGCGCGCAGTGCGGTGCTGGCGCAATGGATGATTTCGCCGGTGCTGGCAGTGCGCCTGCGCCAGTTGCTGGGGCCGCGCGTGGAGATGTCGCAGGCCCACCACAACTGCGTGATGACCAAAAACCCCGGTTACAGCAGCGAAACGCACTGGCACCAGGACATCCGCTACTGGTCGTTTCAGCAGCCCGATCTGGTGTCGGTGTGGACGGCGCTCGGTCGTGAGCATGTTGGCAACGGCTGCCTGCGCGTGTTGCCCGGCACCCATCGCATGGTGTTTACGCCCGAGCAATACGACGGTGATTTGTTTCTGCGCCCCGGGCATCCGGTGAACCGAGAATTGATTGCCACGCAGCAGACAGTCGAGCTCGATACCGGCGATGTGCTGTTTTTCCACAGCCGGCTGCTGCATGCCGCCGGCGACAACCGCAGCAACGAAACCAAATTCTCGCTGGTCGCCACCTATCACGCGGCGGCAAACCGGCCGCGCAAGGGCGCGCGCTCGGCATCATTGCCGGACATCCCCCTGTAGCCGGCTCGACGCCCTGCAGGCTGGCGTTACAATGCGGTCTTTTGCGGGCGAAAGCGCACGATGAACACCCTGACCTCGCCGGTGGTGCTGACGGTTCTGATGCTCGCTGCATCGAACCTGTTCATGACATTCGCGTGGTACGGCCATCTCAAGCATTTGCAGCCCAGTCCCTGGGTGGTTGCCGCACTGGTGAGCTGGGGTATCGCCCTCTTCGAATACCTGCTGCAGGTGCCCGCCAACCGCATCGGCTTCGAGGTACTCTCGCTGGCGCAGCTGAAAATCCTGCAGGAAGTGATCACGCTCTCGGTGTTTGTGCCGTTTGCCGTGATCTACATGGACCAGAAGATTACGATGAATTTTCTCTACGCCGGTCTCTGTCTGGTCGGTGCCGTGTATTTCATTTTCAAAGCCTGATCTTCAATCCCTTAACCCTGACCTCTGAATCCGGCTTCCGGCATGCACATACACATCCTCGGCATCTGCGGCACTTTCATGGGCGGCATCGCGGCGATTGCGAAGTCAGCCGGCCATACGGTGACCGGCTGCGATGCCAACGTCTATCCGCCGATGAGCACGCAGCTCGAGGCGCAGGGCATACAGCTGATCGAAGGGTTTTCTGCGGATCAGATCAAACTTGCGCCCGACGTTTACGTCATCGGCAATGTCGTCACGCGCGGCAACGCGCTGATGGAGGAAATCCTCAATCGCGGCCTGTCTTACATCTCGGGGCCGCAGTGGCTGGCGGAGAATGTGCTGCGCGGGCGCTGGGTGCTGGCGGTAGCCGGCACGCACGGCAAAACCACCACGACCTCGATGCTGGCGTGGATCCTCGAACACGCCGGGCTGGCGCCGGGATTTCTGATCGGCGGGGTGCCGGAGAACTTCGGCATTTCAGCACGCTTGCCGGGCGTGCCGCCGAAACAGACGAAGGGCGGTGATGAACGTTCCCCGTTCTTCGTCATCGAAGCCGACGAATACGACACCGCGTTCTTCGACAAGCGTTCGAAGTTCGTGCATTACGCACCGCGCACGGCAGTGCTCAACAATCTCGAGTTCGATCATGCCGATATTTTTCCGGATGTGACGGCGATCGAAACGCAGTTTCACCATCTGGTGCGCACGATTCCGTCGAACGGCCTGATCGTCGCCAACGGCGCCGAGGCCACGCTGGATCGCGTGCTGGCGCGCGGCTGCTGGACGCCGGTCGAGCGCTTCGCGCATGCCGATGGCTGGCAATGCGCGGCGCAGACTGCAGATGGCAGTTTTGATTTCAGTTTCGGCGGCACGGCGCAGGGCCGGGTGCAGTGGGATTTGCTTGGCGCGCATAACCAGCACAATGCGCTGGCGGCGATTGCCGCGGCGCGCCACGCCGGCGTGCCGGTCGCTGCGTCGGTTGCCGCTCTGGCCGAATTCAAAAACGTCAAACGCCGCATGGAGACGCGCGGCGCAGTCAACGGCATCACGGTCTACGACGATTTTGCGCACCATCCGACGGCGATCAAAACCACGCTCGCCGGACTGCGCAGCAAGGTCAATGGCAATCGTATCCTCGCTGTACTCGAGCCGCGTTCGAACACGATGAAGCTCGGCGTGATGAAAGACGCGCTGCCCGGTAGCCTGGCCGATGCCGACCGGGTGTTTTGTTATGCGGCCAATC
>CAZVDN010000042.1:0-2805 GCA_964625665.1 uncultured Streptomyces sp.
TCACCACTCCGGCCCCCACGGCAAAACCGGTTGCCGCCGGCGAAGTCGTTGAGCAGCGGCTGCGCGCCACCACCGAATGGCTGGCGAAGCCGGGCAATAATGCGTTCACGATCCAGCTGCTTGGTGCAGATAACCAACAACAGCTAAAGAATCATCTGAACGTAATCACCAAATATATTGAAATAAATGATATTTTTGTGTACCGTACATTAGCCAAGCAAAAACCGTCGATGACCGTTTTGTACGGTTCGTTCACCGACCGCCGCGCAGCACAGGAAGCATTAAAGCAATTGCCGGCGGCGTTGCGAGCCAACAAACCGATCGTGCGGACGGCACAAGGCATACGCGCGGAAATCGCCCAGCATCAGTCGCAATAAGGACTGCAACGGGCACCGCGTAATGCCCATGCAAGGCCTAGGGGGAAATCCGGTCGCGCGATTGCGTGCCCGTTTGTTTCCCGACAAAGGGAGATCGCAACATGTCAGTACACATCGCTTCGGAAACCGCAGCCGTCAATCGTCAACCGCGCCGCGCCTTGCGCACCGTGGCCGTTTGCACCGTGCTCACACTCGCGCTTGCCGGATGCTACAAGCGATCGGTATTGCAACAGTCTGAAGGACACATCAACACGCCCTCCGCTGCGCCGTCGGTCGCCGACGTGCCCGCGCCGGCACGCACCAGCAATTTTGTGCCCGCACCGAAACCTGCGGTCAAAGCGCCCACTTATACCGTCGTGGTCAGTGAAGTCCCGGTCAAGGAACTGCTGTTCGCGCTTGCGCGCGACACCAAACAGAACATCGACATTCATCCGGGATTGCAGGGCCTCGTCAGCCTGAATGCCATCAACGAAACGCTGCCCGGCATCCTTGACCGCATCTCGAAGCAGGTAAACATGCGGTTCAAGATCGATGGCCAGACGGTCATCGTGTCGCCCGACACGCCCTACATGAAGACCTACAAGGTCAACTATGTGAACATGACGCGCGAAACCACATCGGAAATCGGCGTTACCGGGCAGATCCAGGGCGGTTCATCGAGCGGCGGCGGAGCCGGCGGCGGCGCCGGCGGCGGATCCAACAAAAACGCATCTTCGACCATCGTCAAAACCGTATCGAACAATAATTTCTGGGAATCGCTGCGTGACAACGTCCGCGCAATTCTGACCTCGACGCGCAAGCAGTACATGACTGCAGAACCCCGCGCCGAACGCGCGGAAGCAGTGCGCGCCCAGCGCGAAGAGCGTCTGCAGCAGGCCGAAGCCGTGGCACGCGCGGGCCAGGGCGCCCCCCAATTGTTCAACAGCGTATTTGGCGCCCAGACCGGTGCGGCGGCAGCACCGACCGCCAACGACATCCTGAACGATATCGTCGTCAATGCAGTCGCCGGAACGGTCAGCGTGCAAGCCACCGAAAAGCAGCATGCCCTGATTCAGCAGCACATCGACAGCATCACGCAGGTTGCGCAACGGCAGGTCCTGATCGAGGCGACCATTGCCGAAGTCACGCTGTCCGACGCTTATCAGGGCGGCATCGACTGGAGCCGCCTTGCCTCCTCGGGCGGTCTCAACCTGACGCAAACCCTGACCACCGGTGTTGCAAATGCATTCAGCAGCGGCGCACTGACGATCGGTTACACCAACTCGACCTCGCAAATCGGCAATATCAGCACCAGCATCAAGTTGCTCCAGCAATTCGGCAATACGCGCGTGTTGTCGAGTCCGAAACTGATGGCCCTCAACAACCAGACGGCGTTGCTGAAGATCGTCGATAACATCGTGTATTTCAATATCGACGCAACCACCACGACCGCGGCCAACGTCGGCACGAACACGACGTTCACCACCACGGCACTGACCATCCCGATCGGCATGGTCATGAGCATGACGCCGCAGGTCAATGACAACGGCCAGGTTTCACTGTCGGTGCGACCGACCGTCACCCGCCTCAACGGTTTCGCCAACGATCCGAACCCCAGCCTTTGCAGCGCGGCGATCGCGGCTTCCAACGGCGGCAAATGCCTGACCAATCCGGTGCCGCAGGTGCAGACCCGCGAAATGGAATCCGTACTGCAACTCGTCAGCGGGCAGACCGCCGTGCTCGGCGGACTGATGCAGGAAAACACCTCCTACGCGCGCAACGCCATCCCCGGCGCCGGCAATCCCGCGAACACCGGCATCCTGAGCGAAATTTTCAGCATGCGGAACGATTCGGCCAGCAAGTCGGAACTGGTGATTTTCCTGCGTGCAACGGTCATCAATAATCCTTCGCTGGAAAGCGAGGAGCTCAAGTTTTTCGAGCGCCTGCTACCACGGCAAAGCGAAGCGCCGAACGACCAGCAAAACCAGAAGACCGGCGCCAAAAAATGAGCCTCCTGATGAAGGCCCTTGAAAAGGCCGCCAAAGACCGCGAGGGCACCGAGGCCGCAAGCGGTGCCAAAGAGGGCATCTCGCTCGAACCGATGCCCGCCAAACCGAAGCCGCCTGTCAGGGAGCCGGCTGCTGCTGCGCCGCCCCCCGCGCCAGCCCGGCCAATTGCCGATCTGCCCGACCCCGCACAAGCAGCATCGATGATCGACGCGGGACGCAGCAAACGCGGCGGCGGCGGTATCCTGCAACAACGGCCGTTGTTTGTATTCAGCATCGTCGCCGGCCTCTGCGCGGCCGGTTACGGCGGGTACGTCTATTTGCAACTGACCAATCCGGGCCTGTTTGTAAAACAGGCACCGCGCCCGACGCAAACGGCACAGGTCAAACCACCCCCGGTTGCACCTGCGCCCGCGCCGGCTGCTGCCGCAGCCGCCACGGGG
>CAZVDN010000042.1:2815-15763 GCA_964625665.1 uncultured Streptomyces sp.
GCTGCGCAAACACCGCCGCCTTTGGCCTCGCTGGGCGAAGCGGAACCCGAAGCGCCGCGTGCCGCACCGGCACCCGCGTCCGCGCCTGCCGCCGCCAGCACCACAGCGACCAAGGACGGCAGCGCCGCTGCACCGGCTATTCCATTGCCTTCGCTGGCGACCGCGATCGCCACCGCGACAACCGTGGCCACGAGAACCGCCGCCGCCGTGGATCTCGAAAGAAAAGGCACACAAGCCGCGCCCGCAGCAGCAGCCGCTCAGGCTGCAGCGGCAACACCACAGGTCAGCGCGCCTCCGCTGCCGCTCGCACCCGCACCGGAAATGCCGCGCGACACCATCAAGATCACGTCGGGCTCCAACGCACCCGTGGTCAATCCGCTGCTGAGCGAAGCCTACACGGCGATGAATGGCGGCAATCTCGACGCATCGCAGCGCCTCTACAACCAGGTGCTGCGCAGCGACCCGGGCAGCGTTGATGCGCTGTTGGGCCTTGCCGCCATCGCCACCCAGCAGGGCAACATCGATGAAAGCACGCGCCGCTATCTCAAGGTGCTCGAACTCGATCCGCGCAATGCGCTCGCGCAGGCCGGCCTGATCGGCATTCTCGGCCGCGCCGATCCGCAGTCGTCGGAAACCCGCGTCAAGCAACTCATCGCCCGCGAACCGGCCGCCGCCTACCTGCACTTTGCACTGGGCATCACCTACGTCGACCAGAAACGCTGGCCTGATGCCCAACAGTCGTTCTTTCAGGCGCACCAGCTGCAGCCGGACAATCCGGACTACGCGTTCAATCTCGCCGTCGCGCTCGAGCACATCGGCCAGCCGCGGGCGGCCCTCGACTTTTACCGCCGCGCCGTGCAGGCAGCGACCGGCAAAGGGCGGGCCAACTTCAGCACTGTCGCCGCCGAAGAACGCATCGGCAAGCTCGAAAAGGTCGTCAAATAAGCCGGCCGCAGCCGCAGTGCGGCGTGATCAACCGGGCGGCAAGGCATTTCGGCGTCTCCCGCAGGCAGCGGTAAAATAAAACCATGGCCGAACAGCGCAAAAAACTGCGATTGGGCGAACTGCTGGTACAGCAGGGACTGATCACGCCCGATCAACTCGGCATCGCGCTCGCCGAACAGAAACAAAACAACATCCCGATCGGCCGCCAGCTGGTGCGCTTGGGCTTCATTACGGAAGCCGCCATCCGCGACATCATGGCGCGCACCGTCGGCCAGGAATCGATCGACCTCGCGCACGTCGTCGCCGACCCCGAAGCACTGAAACTGGTGCCGCAGGATTTCGCGCGCCGCCACCGCGTGTTGCCGATCGCCTACGATGCCGACGAACGGCAACTGACGATTGCCACCACGGAAATCTTCAACGTCGTTGCGCTCGACCAGTTGCGCGCCTCGCTCGGCGCCGGCATCGAGATCAAGACCCAGCTCGCCGGCGAAGCCCAGCTCGAAGACTACTTCGACCAGTTCTACGGTTACGAACTGTCGGTCGACGGCATCCTGCAGGAAATCGAAACCGGCGAGATCGACTATCAAAGTCTCGGCGCCGGCGGCGAGGAATACACGCAGCCAATGGTGCGCCTGGTCAACGCGTTGCTGGTCGACGCAGTCAAGCGCGGCGCCTCGGACATCCACTTCGAGCCGGAATACGCCTTCCTGCGCATCCGCTACCGCATCGACGGCGTGCTCGAAACCGTGCGCAGCCTGCACAAGACCTATATGCCCGGGATCACCGTGCGCATCAAGGTCATCAGCGAAATGAACATTGCCGAGACGCGCGCGCCGCAGGACGGCCGCATCTCGCTCACATTGAACGGCCGTCCGATCGACTTCCGCGTTTCGACCCACCCGACGGTGCATGGCGAAAACATCGTGCTGCGGATTCTCGACCGCGAAAAATCGATCATCAGCCTCGACAAGATGAACCTGCCGCCGGCAACCATGACGCGCCTGAACCTGATGCTGGCGCGACCGGAAGGCATTCTGGTGGTCACAGGCCCGACCGGCAGCGGCAAAACCACCACGCTCTATTCACTGCTCTCGCAGATGAACGACGAAGCCGTCAACATCATGACGCTGGAAGACCCCGTCGAATATCCGCTGACGCTGATGCGGCAGACCTCGGTCAATGAAGCCGTGCGCATGGACTTCGCCAACGGTATCCGCTCGATGATGCGTCAGGACCCTGACATCATTCTCGTCGGTGAAATCCGTGATCATGAGACGGCGGAGATGGCCTTTCGCGCCGCCATGACCGGCCACCAGGTGTTCTCCACGCTGCACACGAACTCGGCGCTGGGCGCGTTCCCGCGTCTGCTGGACATCGGCATCCAGCCCGACATCATGGCCGGCAACATCATCGGCATCATCGCGCAGCGCCTGGTCCGCGCGCTGTGCGTGCACTGCAAGGAAGCCTATATCCCGACGCCCGAGGAGCGCAAAATCCTCGGCGCCGGCGGCACCGACGTCGAGCACCTCTACCGCCCGGTCGGCTGCCCGCGCTGCGACAACAAGGGCTTCAAGGGCCGCCGCTCGGTGATGGAACTGCTGGTGATGGACGTGGAACTCGACGAACTGGTCGCCCGCCGCGCCACCGCCAAGGAACTGCGCGCAGCGGCGCTGGCCAGCGGCTTCCGTCCGCTCGCCGAGGAAGCCATCGCGCTGGTGCTCAAGGGCACAAGTTCACTCGCGGAAATTTCGCGCACGATCGACCTCACCGGCCGCTTTACCTGATCGTTCATCATGGCCGCCTATCAATACAAAGCCGTCGACAAGACCGGGCAGCCCGCGCGCGGCTCGCTCGAAGCGGCCAACGAGGTTGATCTCGAGCTGCGGCTGCGCCGCATGGGGCTCGATCTCATCACCTTCCGCGAAATCGAAAAGACTGCCAGCGGTTTCGGCGGCGGCGGCAGCGTCACCCGCCGCGACCTGATTACCTTCTGTTTCGATATGGAACAGATCTCGCGCTCGGGCATCCCGATCCTTGAAGGCATCCGCGATCTGCGCGATTCGATCGAGAACCCGCGCTTCCGTGAAATCCTCACCACGCTGACCGAGGACATGGAAGGCGGCCGCATCCTGTCACAGTCGATGTCGCAGCATCCGCAGGTGTTCGACAAGGTGTTCGTCAGCCTGATCCGCGCCGGCGAACAGGCCGGACGACTGACCGACATCTTCACCAGTCTCGCCAACACGCTCAAATGGCAGGACGAACTCGCGTCGCAGACCAAGCGCCTGCTGATGTATCCGGCCTTCGTTCTGGTCGTTGTTTCGGCGGTGATGATTTTCATGCTCGCCTATCTGGTACCGCAGATCGTGACCCTGCTCAAAGCCATGGGTGTCGCGTTGCCGATCCAGACGAAAGTGCTGATTTTCGCATCGAACTTCGTCGTCAATTACTGGCCGTTCGTTTTCGGCATCCCCACCGTGCTGGTGATTGCGCTGGTCGCCGTGGTCAAACGCAGCCAGAAAGCCCAGTACCTGTGGGACTACACCAAGCTGCGCCTGCCGGTGATCGGCCCGATCCTGCAGAAGATCATCATGTCGCGCTTCACCAACCTGTTCGCGCTGATGTATCAGTCCGGCATCACCATTCTCGACGCCATCAAAACCTCGGAAGACATCGTCGGCAACCGCGTGATTGCCGACGGCCTGATGCGCGCCGGCCAGCAGATCAACTCCGGCGAAAGTCTGACGGAAACCTTTCAGAACCTCGGCGTATTTCCGCCGCTGGTGATCCGCATGCTGCGTGTGGGCGAGGCCACGGGCGCGCTCGACACAGCGTTGATGAACGTCACCTATTTTTACAACCGCGACGTCAAGGATGCCGTGGACAAGGGCATGGCGATGATCGGCCCCGCACTGACCGTGTTCATGGGCGGCATGATGATGTTCATCCTGTGGGCGGTGCTCGGACCGGTATATGATATTCTGGGCAAGGTAAAGACTTAACGAAGCGCTGGCGCAGAACAACACACGAAAAATGGCCGACAGTCTTTTAATCTGCATCTCCGCCGCCCAGGTCAGCGCTGCCCACTGGAGCGGCAGCCGCTTCGCCGCCTGCACGGTATTCGAGAACGACGACAGCGGCATTGTCGCGTTCAAGGAATACCTGCAGCGCTCGAAACGGATCCCGGTCAAGATCATCGTCGATGCGGTGGAAGAGGACTACCGCTTCGAATCGCTGCCGCACAGCTTCGGCAGCGACCGCACCGAAATGCTCAACCGCAAGTTGAAGCAGCATTACCGCAACACCCCCTACTACAGCGCGCGTTCGCAGGGGCGTGACGCCGGCAAACGGCGCGATGACCGTTATCTGTTCTGCGCGCTGACCAATCCGGAACTGATCAACAACTGGCTGAAGGCCGTACAGGAACGGGAAATGCCCGTGGTCGGCATCTACCTGCTGCCCACCGTCAGCGCCGGACTGCTCGACAAACTCAGCCTCAAGCAACCGAACCTGCTGCTGGTCTCGCTGCACAAGGCGGGGATGCGTCTGACCTATTTCCGCGACCAGAAACTGCGCATCAGCCGTCTGGCACGCACGGAAATCACCGGCCCCAACGCAACCAAGGGTTACGCCGAAGAAATATCGAACACCCGCCTCTACCTGCATGCGCTGCGCGTGATGACGCTCGACGAGCACCTCTCGGTGCTGATCGTCGACCGCGACGACAGCCTCGCCGAACTGGTGCAGACCATCGGACGCGACAGCCCGAACATCGAATGCCGGCGCATCGACCGCCAGCAGATTTCAGCCAACCTCGGCATTACCGCGGCGGCGCTCGACTCGTCGAATGACGCGCTCTACCTGCACCTGCTCGGCCTGCGCGCCCCCGAAAACAACCTTGCACCGGCCGCGGTTACCGCAACCTACCGCCAGCACCAGCTCAAACGCGGCCTTTATCTGCTGACCGGCCTCACAACCCTGGCCATCGCCTCCTGGTGCGGCGTCAACGTTTACCAGATCATAGACACGCGCCTCGATATCGACAGTGCCAAGCGGCAGACAGCCGAACTGCAGGCGCAGTATCTGGCGGCTACCAGGGAGTTTCCCGCCGCCCCCGCGAGCGCGGAAAATCTGGAACGCACGGTCGAAATCTCCAAGAAAATCGGCGCAACGACGCGCTCGCCCGAGACGATGATGCAAATCGTCAGCGATGCGCTCGAGGAAAACCCCGCTGTCTACATGCGCCTGTTCGGCTGGAAATACGATCGCGCCGAAATCAGCGCCGACGGCGCCGCCACCAAAACCGCCCCGGCGACACCCGCGCCCAACACACCGCCGCCTCCGCCCGGTGGTGACGCGCGCATGCAAAGCGCACTGATCGAGGGCGAGGTACGGCCGTTCCGCGGCGATTATCGCGCCGCCATCGATTCGATCAAGACTTTTGCCGCCACCCTGTCCAAGCGGCCCGAGGTCGCCGACGTCAAAATCGTGAAGCTGCCGCTCGACATCAACCCGACGCTGTCGCTGTCGGGCAATACGACCGAAAACCGCGACCAGATCGGCAAGGCGGAGTTCAAACTGATCATTGTTTTCAAGCCCTCGGTATGAACGCTGACGACCTGAAAGCCCTGCGCAATCCGCTGATCCTGCTTGCAGTGATCGTCGCCGCCGGCGTGGCCGCGATCCTCTATCTCGACCAGTCGCTGGCCGGCCTGCGCCGCGACCTGACGCAACAAACCAACCAGATGCGTGATGCGCGCACCAAGCTCCAGCGTTCGGGCGATGAAAAGCAGATCATCGTGCGCTTTCTGCCCAGCTATCAGAATCTGGTGAAAATCGGCTTTGCCGGCGAGGAGCAGCGCCTGAACTGGGTCGAGGGCCTGCGCCTGTCGAACCAGCAAACGCAGCTGTTCGGCGTCACCTATTCGATCGGCGTGCAGCAACCCTATCCGTTTGCCGCCGAACTCAACCCGGGCCAGCTGCAGATCCATCATTCGGTGATGAAGATCAATTTCAACCTGCTGCATGAAGGCGATCTGATGCGTCTTCTCACCAATCTCGGCAAACAGGGGGCTGGTTTTTTCTCGGTCAATTACTGCCAGATCGACCGTTCGGGCACGGCCACGGTAACGCCCGGTTCCAACGTGCGCTATCAGCCGAATCTGCGCGCAGAATGCGATCTTTCCTGGATCACCGTCAGCGCGCCCGCCCTGCCCAATGCGGAGAAAAAACCATGACCGCACGCCTGACCGCATTCCTGATGCTTGTGCTGGCCGGCAGTGCTGCGGGGGCAGAAATCGGCCGCTTCTTCTTCACGCCAGCGCAGCGCGCCGCACTGGACACAGCGCGCAAACAAAACGTGCGCGCCGAAATCGGCAACGAGGAAACGGAAAAACAACCGACGGCCGCAGCCCCGGCAGCACCGCTGCCGCAAACCATCCGCTTCAACGGCGTGATCCAGCGCAGCGACGGCAAAAACACGGTGTGGCTGAACAACAAGCCGGTCACCGAATCGACCTCGGGCGGGCTTAACATCTCGACCAACCGCAACGATCCGCGGCTCAAGCTGCAGGTTCCGGAAAGCGGCCGCAGCATGGACCTGAAAGTCGGCCAGTCCGCCGAAATCGTCAGCGGCACCATCGAAGAAGGTTACCGGCGGCGCGCCCCGGCAAAAATCGACGACAAGCCCGTCGTTCCCGCTGCCGGAAATGATGCGGCGCCTGTACAAAAACGCACAGCGGACAGCACGACCGACTCCATAGAATCCGCCTCAAGGATGCAACGAAAACCGCGCGCCGCCGGTCGCGACGCGCAGGACGAGTTGCCCGCAGGCACTCCGGACACGCGCTAGCCCCGATCACGGGTCCGTCCGGCGCCTGCTTACCGGACGGAGGAGTGATCATGCAAAGCCTGCTGCATCCGCCGCGCGCACAGCGCGGTTACGCCATGCTCGGCGTGTTCGCCCTCATCGGCCTGTTCGCTGCAACCGCAATCACCACCCAGCTTGGCGCCGCAGCGCTCGGTAACCGCCAGAACAACACAACGACCGCCGCGCTGGCGCTGGCCAAGCAGGCCTTGATCAGCCGTGCCGCGAGTGACGGCAATCATCCCGGCAGCCTGCCCTGCCCGGACGCCGTCACCAACATCGCAGGCACCAACATACCCAACGACGGCATTGCCGACCTGCTGGCCGGCGCGGCATGCCCGCAACACATCGGTCGCCTGCCGTGGCGCACGCTCGGGCTCCCCGACCTGCGCGACGCCGATGGCGAGCGGCTGTGGTACATGGTCGCACCGGCCTATCACGACAGTCCGGCCAAAATCATCAACGCCGGCACCAGCGGCCAGCTTACCGCCTACGACTGCACGGACAGCGCCGCCGCAACACCTGCCTGGCCCTGCGATGTGCCGCGACTGGTTTCGGTAACGCCCTGGGTGGCGGTCGTGTTCTCCGCTGGCGCGACGGTCGCCACGCAATTGCGTTCCGGTGCGACGGCGAACGACCCTGCGCAGTTTCTGGAATCCTACAATGCCGCCGATCCATGGCGATTGCGCATCGCCGGCGCTGGCGCTTACAACGACCGCATCGCGTCGATTACAACGGATGATGTTCATGCGCAGGTGCAACGCCGCATCGCTGCGGAACTGCAATCGGTATTGTCCAAATATGTCGCAATCACGGCAGCGCAGGGAACACCGTCGCTGCCGTGGCCGGCCGCGAGTTGCATTTCATCGACACAATGCAATGCCACATCGCTGTCGGCACCGCTGCCGGCAATCGCACAGGGCTATCTGCCCAGCGACGACGTGATTCTCAATCAACTGATGACCGCACAAAACATGACCTGGTTCGACCACAACCACTGGCGCGCCGTATTCGCCTACGCCATCGATGCGCAATGCGGAAACAGCGGAACCCCTGAGCTCTGCGGTCGCCATTTTGCCGGCGCCGCAGCCGGACTCATCCCACCCGGCGCAACCATCGTCGGCGGGCAATCCAACGCGCTCGTACCGGATACGCGCGGGCTGCTCACCTTCGGCGGCGTTGCCGCCGGTACCGGCAAATCACGCATCGCAATCGCCATTCACTGACAGGAGGCCGTCATGCAATCAACCTGCACTTCCAATCAACGCGCCCCGCTGCGCGGCTTCACCCTGATCGAATTCGCCATCGGCATGTTTCTGATGAGTGTCCTGTTGTCCGCGATCCTCACGCCGCTGACGGCACAGATCGAACAGCGCAAGGTCACTGAAACGCAAAGCGCCCTCGCGCAGATATCCGATGCGCTGATGGGCTTCGCCACTGCACACGGCTACCTGCCCTGCCCGGACCGCATGACGGGCCCCGGGGCAAACGACGGCATTGAAGACCTTAACGCCGGCGGCACCAACTGTGCGGTTGCCGAAGGCAATCTGCCCTGGGTGACGCTGGGGCTTGGCGGCACCGACGCCTGGGGCAACCTGTTCCGCTATCGCGCAACGACCGCGTTCACCGACCGTGCCAATCCGTTCCGGCTGACGACTGCAGGCACGCTAAATGTGCAATGCCCCGCCGCGTCCTGCGGTGTCGCCACGACCTATACGAATACCGCACCGGCCGTCGTTCTGTCCCACGGCGCCAATGGTTACGGCGCCGTCAACGGTCAGACGCGCGCGGCGAATATCGCGCCGGCCAGCGGCGACGAACTCGCCAACGCGGACGGCAACACGAATTTCATCAGCCGCAGCCCCGCCGCACCCGGCGCGGCCGCCGGCGAATTCGACGATCTGGTGGTCTGGCTGTCGACGTCGATCCTGCTCAACAAGATGATTGTGGCGCAGCGCCTGCCGTGACAGCCGCCTTGCCGCTGAGCTGGAAGCAAACGGCACCATCCCGGTTTTCCAGCAATTCGAGCCGGTAGCCAAGCTGTTCGGCCTGGCGCGCCGAATGGTAAAGGCCGATGCCGAAGCCGTTTTGTGACGCCACCGGTGCGGCGAGCAGCTTCGCCGCCGTCGCCTGCGGCACCGCAGCCCCGGAATCGCAAACGCGCAGAGTACCTTTGCCGTCCGCCGAAAATTCAACCTTGATGCGGATATCGGCATATTGCTGCGATTTCGCGATGGCGTTCTGCAGAAGATTTTCGGCAATGCTGTCGAACAATTCGACCGGCAGCATGAGCCCAGTGATCGGGCCGCCAAGCGTGAAGCTGATGTCGCTGCGGGTATAACGCTGCTTCAGCCCCGCCCACCATGCAGCCGCATCACCCTGGGTGCTCGCGGACTTTCCCGGGGTCTGCAGTTTTTCGAGGGTGGTCGTCAGCCGCTGCGTGATCTGCGGCAATTGGCGGCTGACGAGTCCCTGCAACGCTGCGGCCTCGTCAGCGCCGCTGCTGTCAACGGCGGCGCACAGCGAACGCAGGGACTGCAGCAGGTTTTTGACGTCGTGCGTCAGCCGCGCGCCTGTCTCGTGTATCGCCTGCGTATAGGCATTCTGGCGCTGCACCTCTTCACGCAATTTCGCCTGATAAAAGTGGCCCAGCATCTGCGTCAGCAATTTCAGGTGCAGCAACAGCGCCGGGCTCAACGGCCAATTGGTATAAAAGGTCAGCGTCACGTCCTGGAATGTATATTCAGCCTGAAAACGGGATTTTCGCCCGAGTTCGCCGCTGCTCATCGACACCTGCCAGTTGACGCCCGACACCCACGGCAGCGCACAGAGTTCCTGCACAGCCAGTGTAAGGAAGCGTGTCGGGTCCCGCTCACGTTCCGCCAGATCCGCCAGACTTTTGACCCAGCGCTCGAACGGCAGCCCGAGGCTCATCAGATAACGCGACATCATGTGGCCGAGGCCCATGAATCCGCTGTGCGGGTTCCACAACCAGCTCAGGATCATCAGGACCAGCGCCATCACCATCAGGCTTTGCGCCAGCGCCAGCGGATAGTTGCCGTGGCTGACCTGCTTGACGACAAAACTGCCGAGCACCAGGCCGGTCACCAGCAGGAACAGCATGACGCTGTAGAAGAGGTCGACCGTCAGCGGCGACGCCCGCGTGCTCGGCGAAGAAGGCACGAGCAGAATCGCCAGCGGCAGCAACAGCAGGCCGTAACGCACCAATCCCACCAGCACCACATCAAAACGCTGATCGGCAAACAGATGCGGCACGACCCAGATCAGCAGCATCGAAAGCAGATAAAGCGCGCCCAGCATGGCGGAAATGCGCTGCCCCTTTTGTTCGCTGCCGATCAGGTTGCCGCCGATCAGGCCGAACAGCAGCGCCAGCCACACCGCCATCAGCCACCAGTTGCTCCAGCCGGTGAGCATGATGCCGACGACAATGATGACAAACGCGTGGCGCGTTTCGATGCTGCGCTCGCCGCGCCACAGCGGCTGCCACAGCAGAAATACGCCGAAGTGCACGATCAGCATGGCGCGTGCCACAAGACTGTCGATGCCCCAGGCCAGCGCCGCATGCAGCACCAGCAACATGCCGCCGAACCACCAGTTGGAACGCGAAACGAGCAGCGACTGGCGCAGGCGCGCCATGGCTTCACTCATGGGTGCGACCCCGCATGTTTGTCCGCGCCCGCCCTGCGGCAGAAGCGGAGTGTTGGTTTATACTGCGCTGCCCACACACTGAACCCGTCCCTGAAGATGAACCACCGGCGTATTCTAACCCTCGCGCGATTCACGCTGCTCGAAGCCTGGCGCACCCGCCTGCCGGTATTGTTCATGATCGCCCTTGCGCTGGTCTACGGGGCCGCTTATTTTTTCCGCGAACTGGCGATCACGGAAAGCACGCGCGTGCAGATCATTTTTTCCGCGGCAGCCTCGCGCCTCGTTGCCGTGTTCGTGCTGAGCCTCTACATAATCAGCTGCGTGGTACGGGAATTCAACGACAAAGGGCTGGAACTGACATTGTCGTTCGACCTGCGCCGCTCCCAGTATGTGGCCGGCCGGCTGCTCGGTTTCCTGCTCATCGCGGCGATCATGGCGGCAATGGCCGGCGCCCCGCAATGGCTGCTGGCCCCGCAGTCCGCAGTCCTGCAGTGGAGCGTCTGCCTGGCGCTTGAGCTTTGCATCGTCACGGCGTTGAGCCTTTTTTGCGTGATGACCTTCACTCACCTGATGCCGGCAGCGAGCTTCGTTGCCGGCTTTTATCTGCTGGCGCGCTCGCTGACGGCCATCCAGCTGATGAGCAATTCGCCGCTGGCCATTGAAAATCCGCTCTCGCACCAATTCATGAGCTGGATGATCGACGGCATGTCGCTGGTGCTGCCGGCCCTCGACCGCTTCACGCAAAGCGCCTGGCTGGCTGACGCGGCTGCCGGATGGGCCGCCGTCGGCAGTTGCGCCGCGCAGGCGCTGCTCTATTCGTGCCTGCTGGTGGCAGCGTCGATGTTCGATTTCTACCGCCGCAATCTCTGAACGTGCGCGACGAGCGTCCCATTCAAGCGGTGCCGCGCGGCGTGATCGCGGCGCTGGTGACTGCGCTGGCACTGCAGATCGGCATGCAATGGCTGCAACCGAAGCCCGTAGCACGCGCCGAGGCGCTGGAAGCCCCACCCACCACTGAAGCGTTTCGCCTCGCCAGCTTCGGCGAACCGGTGGCGCTGGCCGGATTGACGACGTTGTATCTGCAGGCGTTCGACAATCAGCCGGGCATCAGCGTGCCCTTCCGCGAACTCGATTACCGGCGGGTCATGCAATGGCTGGGCGCCATCATCGACCTCGACCCGATCGGACAATATCCGCTGCTGCTCGCCTCACAGGTCTATCTGCAGGTGCCCGATCCGGAGCGCCAGCGCCTGATGAGCAACTTCGTCCACGAGCAGTTTCTGCGCGCCCCGAACGAACGCTGGCGCTGGCTCGCCCATGTGTCGATCATGGCCAAGCACCGGCTGCATGACGACGCGCTGGCGCTCCGCTATGCCGCCGACATCACGCGGCTCGCGCAATGGGCCCCGCCCTGGGCACGCCAGATGCAGATTTTCATCCTCGAAGACATTGGCGAAATCGAGGCTGCCAAGATCATGCTGGGCGGCTTGCTGGTCGGGGGCCAGGTGACCGATGAACGCGAACTGCGCTTCCTGACCGAACGTCTGGAAGAGCTTAAAAATGTCGAAAAACAGACACAATCGTCGAAAAATGGACAGTTTATCCGCCCCCCGAAGCCCAAACTCGACTAAGCCGCCCCGGCGCCACCGTTCGCAGCCTGTTTCAGGCAAAAATATTTTTTCTTTTAAAACAATTTGTTAAATTTATTTAACTGAAATTTCGCGTCGATTCGGGGCCGCAGACCGCAAAACCCGGCTTTCGCCCCATCCGCCAGACCATTTGGCACAAATGTTGCGCCAGTAATGCCACTGCAACTGAAGAATTACCCTAAAAAAGGAGTCTATCGTGGCAAAAAGACAACAAGGCTTTACGCTGATTGAAATCGCAATCGTACTGGTCATCATCGGCCTGCTGCTCGGCGGCGTGCTTAAAGGCCAGGAACTGATCCAGAGCGCACGCGTGCGCAACCTGATCTCGCAACAGGACGGCACCAAGGCGGCCTATTTCGGCTTCCTCGACCGCTTCCGCGCCCTGCCCGGCGACTACAGCCAGGCGGCCGCCAACATTGCGTGCACACCGGCCTGTCAGAACGGCAACAACAACGGCCGTATCGAATCGGTCGTCGGCGGCGGTGCCATCGACGAACACATCGCGGCCTGGGAGCATCTGTCCAAAGCGGGCTTCATCAACGGCAGCTTCACCTATGCCGTGATCCCGGAGACCAATGCTTCGGCCCCGACCAACCCCTATGCGCGTTATCTGCAGGTGATTTACGACGCCGTTTACGGCGCGGGCACCGGCGCCGGCCGTCACAACCTGAAGACCGGCAACCAGATCCCGTCGGACATCATGGCGGAAATCGACCGCAAGATCGACGACGGCAATCCGGTCGGCGGCACCTTCCAGTTCTCGGCCTACAACGGCGGCGGCACGGGCGGGGTTGCGCCGGTCGGCGGCGCAGCAGG
>CAZVDN010000043.1:0-14834 GCA_964625665.1 uncultured Streptomyces sp.
CGAGGTGCACGGCGAACGCATGATAAAGCGCACCTTCGATCCGGGTTTCCGCATCGAACTGCACCAGAAAGACCTTTCGCTTGCGCTGTCCGGCGCGCGTGCGCTCGGCGTCTCACTGCCCAACACCGCTACCGCACAGGAGCTCTTCAACGCCTGCAGCGCTGACGGCGGCGCGAAGTCCGACCATTCAGCGATGGTCAAGGCACTCGAGAAACTCGCCAATCATCCGGTCGCAAAATAACCGGGCTGCGGCAAAACCAAGGGGCGGTTGTCGCGAAAGATTTTCGCGACAACCGCCCCTGCTGTTTGCACCGCCGCAAAACTAGATCACGATCCGCTTGCGCAGGTCGGCAATCTCGCCGTCGCTGTAGCCGAGTTCGTGCATGACTTCATCAGTGTGCTCACCACACTCCGGCGTGGCCGTGCGGATTTCGCTGGGTGTGCGCGACAGTTCGATCGGCTGATTGACCAGCGCAATGTCGCCCAGAACGGGGTGATGCACGGGCGCGGCCATGTGCAGATGCTGCACCTGCGGATCAGCGAACACCTCGTTCATCTTGTAGATCGGGCCACAGGCAGTGCCGGCCGCTTCGAAAATCTCCAGCCATTCCTTGCTGGTCTTGGTGCGCGTGATTTCATTGACCGCGGCATTGACCAGCTTGCGGTTCTTCGAGCGCAGGGTTGCATCGAGAAACTCGGGCACCTTCATCAGATGCTCGGACTTCATCGCCTTGCACAGCCGCTCCCACATCGCCTGCCCGCCGGCGGCGATGTTGATGTAACCGTCGGCCGTCTGGAACACGCCGGTCGGAATGCCGGTCGGATGATCGTTGCCGGCCTGCGGCGCCACCTCGTGCGCAACGGTCCAGCGCGCCGCCTGAAAATCGCACAGCGCTATCATCGCCTGCAGCAGCGAAACCTTGACCCACTGGCCTTCGCCTGAATGTTCGCGTTCGAGCAACGCCGTCATCACGCCGAGCGCGCAGTAAATGCCGGCCGAAGAATCCGACACCGCGATGCCGGCACGCATCGGGCCCGTGCCCGGTTCGCCGGTGATCATCATGAGACCGCCCATGCCCTGCGTGATCTGGTCGAAGCCCGCGCGTTTGACGTAAGGGCCGTCCTGGCCGAAACCCGAAATGCTCGCATAGACCAGGCGCTTGTTGGTGGTCTTCAGCGACTCATAGTCAATGCCAAGCCGGAACTTCACATCGGGCCGGAAATTTTCGGCGACGACGTCGGCGCCGTCGGATAACTTACGGAAAATCTTGATCCCGTCCGGATCTTTCAGGTTCAGCGTGAACGCGCGCTTGTTGCGATGCAGGTTCTGAAAATCCGGGCCATGGCGCTTGTCGCCCCAGCTGTCGGCCAGTTCCATGCCGGGCGGCGACTCGATCTTGATCACATCAGCGCCCCAGTCGGCAAACTGGCGCACGCAGGTCGGGCCGGAGCGCACGCGGGTGAGGTCGATAACACGGTAGCGGGCCAGCGGCCCGCGGCGGGTGGTGTTTGTGGTCATGGCTGTGGACTTTCGGCTTTTGCTGGCGGATTTTCGAGCGGCACACGGTTTGTCGTGCCGAAGTTTCAAGTTGCGCATGATACCCGCGTTGACGGCCCTTCGCATCCGTCGCCCCGCTTCGGCCCGCGGGCGATTCGCGCCGAACGGGCTGCTGGCGTACACTGCACCCATGTCCGTTCCTGACGAAACAGCCATCAACCCGGTGCGCCAGCGTGAAGTAGTGGCGGCCCTGTCGGCGTTTTTGCCGGCCGGCGCATTGCTGCACGACCGTGAAGACGTGCAGCCCTACGAATGCGACGGCCTGTCGGCTTACCGGCGGTTGCCGATGGTGGTCGCCCTGCCGGAAACGGAAGATCAGGTGCGCGAAATTCTGCGTACCTGCCAACGCCTGCGGGTGCCGGTGGTGGCACGAGGCGCAGGCACCGGACTGTCCGGCGGCGCTTTGCCGCCCGGCGACGGCGTGTTGCTGTCGCTGTCGCGCTTCATGCGCATACTTGAAATCGATCCAGTCACACGCACGGCACGACTGCAACCCGGCGTGCGCAATCTGGCGATCTCGGAAGCCGTGGCGCCGCTGGGCCTCTATTACGCCCCGGATCCCTCAAGCCAGATCGCCTGTTCGATCGGCGGCAATGTCGCCGAAAACGCCGGCGGCATGCACTGTCTCAAATACGGCCTCACCGTGCACAATGTGCTGAAGCTGCGTGCATGGACCATCGAGGGTGATCTGATTGAAATCGGCAGCGACGGGCTCGACGCCGCCGGCTACGATCTGCTCGCGCTGCTGACCGGCTCCGAAGGACTGCTTGCCGTCATTACCGAAGTCACCGTCAAGCTGCTGCCGCGCCCGCAGCGCGCACAATGCATCCTCGCCGCCTTTGACGACATCGTCAAAGCCGGCCAGGCCGTCGCCAACATCATTGCCGCCGGCATCATTCCGGCCGGACTCGAAATGATGGACCGCATCACCACCGGCGCGGTCGAACCTTTCGTCAAGGCCGGCTACCCGCTGGATGCGGCGGCGATCCTGCTCTGCGAATCCGACGGTATCGACGTCGAGGTCGCTGAAGAAATCGCCCGCATGACCGCCGTGATGCAGCAAAGCGGTGCCACCGAAATCCGCGTCTCGCGCGATGAGGCCGAACGCCTGCGCTTCTGGGCCGGGCGCAAGTCGGCGTTTCCGGCAGCCGGACGCGTTTCTCCCGATTACTACTGCATGGATGGCACCATTCCGAAAAAAGCTCTGGCGCGCGTGCTCAATGAAATTACCGTGCTGTCGGGCAAGTACGGCTTGCGCTGCATGAACGTGTTTCACGCCGGCGACGGCAACCTGCACCCGCTGATTCTCTACGATGCCAACCGGGAAGGCGAACTTGAACGCACCGAAGCCTTCGGCGCCGAAATTCTCAAACTGTCGATCGACGTCGGCGGCACGATTACCGGCGAACATGGCGTCGGCGTCGAAAAAATCGATTCGATGTGCGTGCAGTTCCGCGCCCCTGAACTGGCGCTGTTTCATGCTGTCAAGGCCGCCTTCGACGAATATGCCCTGCTCAATCCGGGCAAAGCGGTGCCCACGCTGCACCGCTGCGCCGAATACGGCCGCATGCACGTAAAATCCGGGCAGGAAAAATTCGCGGACCTTCCGCGATACTAGTTGCGTTCCCTGGAGGGGATCCGTTGACGACAAAAACAATTCACCACCGCCGTTGGTCAGCACGTTTCCTGCTTTCAGCTCTTCTCTGGTGCGCTGCCCCGGCGCAGGCCATCAACGACGAGATCCAGGTCTACACCGACGACATCAACAAGCCGGGCGAATTCGGACTGGAAGTCCACATGAACACGACCCCGGCCGGCCGCAGCACGCCGGACTACCCGGGGGACTCGATCCCGCGTCACGGCTTCCGCCTGACACCGGAATTCTCCTACGGCATCAACAAGGATTTCGAGGCCGGCTTGTACCTGCCGACGGTGCGCGATGCGGATGGCAGTTTCTCCGCCTCCGGCGTGAAACTCAGGCTGAAATGGCTGCCGATCAAGCCGGCTGAAGACAACCCGGGCTGGTATGCCGGGGTCAATTTCGAGCTTGCGCGGGTTGATACACGCTATTCAGAAGTGCCGCTCTCCAGCGAAGTCCGCATGATCGGCGGCTTCCGCGGGGAAAACTGGCTGAT
Source organism: uncultured Streptomyces sp. (assembly GCA_964625665.1). Classification (GTDB taxonomy): domain Bacteria; phylum Pseudomonadota; class Gammaproteobacteria; order Burkholderiales; family SG8-41; genus PALSA-1004. Next base: position 3,694 of record CAZVDN010000043.1, read on the forward strand.
CGGCGTAAACCCGATTCTCGGTTTTGATCTGTCGCCGGGCTATCGCCAGGGTGGCCCGGACCTTGCGCTTGGTTTCAAAGTCGCACGCACTGTTCTGCCAGGCATTGCACTTGGCGCCGAGTACTACAGCGGCGTCGGTAAACTCGCTCATCCGCTGCCCCACAGCCTGCAGGAACACACTGCTTACCTGATCATGGATTTCGACCGCAAGCCCTGGATATTCAATGTCGGCGTCGGTCGCGGACTGACCGGCGCCACCGACCAGTGGACTGTCAAAGCGATATTTGAAGTACCGTTCTGAACCCGCACAAAACGCAATCGGACCGAGTTTGCAATCCCTCATTCAAGTTTTCGCTGAGCGTATACAATCGGCGCAGTCGCAAGGCTCGCCCTTGCGCATCCGCGGCGGCGGCAGCAAGGACTTTTACGGCGGCGCCCTGCACGGCGAATTGCTCGAAGTCGGCGGTTACCGCGGCATCGTCGACTACGAACCGAGCGAGCTGGTGCTGACCGCGCGCGCCGGCACGCCGCTGTCGGAAATCGAGTCGACCCTCAAGGCGCACGGACAGATGCTGGCCTTCGAGCCACCGCATTTCGGCAATACGGCGACCTTCGGCGGCTGTATCGCGGCAGGGCTCTCCGGCCCGCGCCGCGCCACGGCCGGCAGCGCGCGCGATTTCGTCCTCGGCGTGCGTGTCCTCGACGGCAAGGGCGACGACCTGCGTTTCGGCGGACAGGTGATGAAAAACGTTGCCGGCTTTGACGTGTCGCGCCTGCTCACAGGCTCGCTCGGCACGCTCGGCGTGCTGCTTGAGATATCGATCAAGGTGTTGCCCATCCCGTTTGCCGAGACGACGCTGCGTTTCGAGCACTCGGCGGCTGATGCGATTGCGCTGCTCAACGAATGGGGCGGCAAACCGCTGCCGCTGAGCGCCAGTGCCTGGCAGGGCGGCCTGCTGACTGTGCGCCTGTCGGGTGCGCGCGCCGCCGTTGACGCTGCGACCATGCAGCTCGGCGGTGAACGCCTCGACCGGACTATCGCGGAGGCCTTCTGGCAAGACATCCGCGAACAGCGCGATGCCTTCTTTGCAACGGCGACACCGTTGTGGCGCCTGTCACTCAAGTCGTCCACGCCGCCGCTCAATCTCGCCGGCAGCCAGTTGATCGAATGGGGCGGCAGCCTGCGCTGGATCGCCACTGATGCCGATGCTGCAACCGTGCGCGAAGCGGCACGCTTCGGCGGCGGACATGCCACGCTGTTTCGCGGCGGCGACAAGGCCTGCGGTGTGTTTCAGCCGCTGCCGGCCGCCCTGCTTGCGCTGCACAGCAAGCTCAAACGCAGCTTCGACCCGGCCGGAATTTTCAATCGCGGCCGGCTCTATCCGGATTTCTGATGCGCACCCAACTTGCCGACTTCATCAAAGAAACGCCCGCCGGCCGCGAAGCCGATGCGATTTTGCGCAACTGCGTGCACTGCGGTTTCTGTTCGGCGACCTGCCCGACCTACCAGCTGCTCGGCGACGAACTTGACGGGCCGCGCGGACGCATCTACCTGATCAAACAGGTGCTCGAAGGCAAAACAGCCACAGCAAAAACCCAATTGCATCTCGACCGTTGCCTGACCTGTCGCTCCTGCGAAACCACCTGCCCCTCGGGTGTGCAATACGGACGTCTGGTCGAAATCGGCCGTGCGGCGGTGCACGCACAGGTCGGACGCAGCGCGTTGTCAAACCTGGTACGGGCAGCCATGCGCTTCGTCATCCCGCATCGCAGGCGTTTTACCGCACTGCTGCGCATGGGGCAGATGGTACGCTGGCTGCTGCCGCCGGCGCTCAAACGCACCGTCCCTGCCTGGGCGCCGTCCGGTGTGTGGCCGACCGGCAGGCATGCCCGAACAATGCTGGTGCTCGAGGGCTGTGCGCAACCGGCCCTGTCGCCGAACACCAACGTCGCCGCCGCCCGCGTGCTCGACCGGCTGGGGGTCACCTTGCTGCGCGCACCTTCCGCCGGCTGCTGCGGCGCCGTGCCGCTGCATCTCGATGCCCCGGCCGACGCGCTGAATTTCATGCGGCGCAATATCGATGCCTGGTGGCCTTACGTCGAACGCGGCGCCGAAGCGATCGTCATGACCGCCACCGGTTGCGCCAGCATCGTCGCCGAGTACGGGCACCTGCTGGCTGATGATCCGGCTTATGCGGAAAAAGCTGCGCGCGTATCGGCACTGATGAAAGACATCAGTGAAATAGTTGCCGCTGAATCAACCCGCATCAAGGTACTCCCGCTGAACGCCTCACGCCCCGCGCCTCAGCCCTGCGCCTTTCACCCGCCCTGCTCGCTGCAGCACGGACTCAAAATGAAAGGCCGCGTCGAAGTGCTGCTGACCGATCTGGGGTTTGAACTGACGCCGATTGCCGACTCGCACCTCTGTTGCGGTTCGGCCGGCACCTATTCGATCCTGCAGCCGGAACTCGCGCAACGCCTGCTGAAAAACAAGATCGCTGCGATCCACGCCGGCAAGCCCGCTGCCATCATTACGGCCAACGTCGGCTGCCAGTCCCATCTGCAGACGGCCACCGGCCTGCCGGTCACGCACTGGATCGAAGCCCTCGATGCCCGCCTGGCTTGATCAGCAAAACGTTGCGCAGACGACGCAACAATTCGACCTGGTGCCGACACGCGACGGCGAACTGCCGCTGACCACCGCACCAATCCCGGTCTACTGCGGCGAATTCTGGACGGCCAAACAGCGGCAGGCCGCGCGCCTGCACGAGGTGTCCTATCGCGCCTGTTTCAAACCGCAGTTGCCGGCGTTTTTCATCGAACGCCTGAGCAAGGCCGGCGATACCGTCTACGACCCGTTCAGCGGGCGCGGCACGACGGCGATCGAAGCGGCACTGCACGGCAGGCAGATCGTCGCCAATGACATCAATCCGCTAAGCGCCATATTGACCCGCCCGCGGCTTGAAATGCCGGCGCTCGACGAAGTCCGCATGCGGCTCGCGGGCATTGCGAAAAAAGCCGCACTGCCGAAGTCCCCCGATCTGTCGATGTTTTTCCACGACGATACGCTGGCCGAGATCATGGCACTGCGCAATTACCTGCGCCGCCGGCAGAAAAACGGCGATGAAGATGCCGCCGACCGCTGGATACGCATGGTCGCCACCAATCGACTGACCGGACACTCAAAAGGATTTTTTTCGGTTTACACGCTGCCGCCGAACCAGGCCACTTCGGCGGAAAACCAGATCAAGATCAACCGCAAGCTCGGCCAGACCCCGGAATATCGCGACACCCACGCCATCATTCTGCAAAAATCGCGCTCGCTGCAAAGCAAACTGACCGCGGAACAGCAGCGCCATTTGCGCGCGGTATCCGCCGACGCACGCTGCCTTACCGCGCCCGCACACCGCACTGCCATGATCAACGATGCCAGCGTGCAACTCACGGTCACATCACCGCCGTTTCTCGACGTTGTCCAATACGCGAAGGACAACTGGCTGCGCTGCTGGTTCAACGCTCTCGATGCCGAATCCATTGCCGGCAACATCACCATGAGCACGACGATTGCCGACTGGCGACGGCAGATGGGCGCGGTGTTCACCGAGCTCTACCGCATCACGCGGCGCGGCGGCTGGGTCGCCTTCGAGGTCGGCGAAGTGCGCAAGGGCAAAATCCGCCTTGAAGAACATGTGGTGCCGCTGGGCATCGCCGCCGGCTTTGCCTGTGACGCGGTGCTGATCAATCAGCAGGAATTCACCAAAACCGCCAAAATATGGGGCGTGGGCAATAATACGCTCGGCACCAATTCGAACCGCATCGTCATATTCAAAAAATAATCCGCCGGAGGAACCATGAAACGCATCGCCTTGTTGATCGCCGGTCTGTTTGCTGCAACCGCGTTTGTCCATGCGCAAAATTACCCGTCGCGCCCGCTGCGCATGATCGTGCCCACTGCTCCCGGCGGCGGCACCGATTTCACCGGCCGTCTCGTTGCGGCCAAGCTGTCGGAAACACTCGGCCAGCAGGTGGTGGTGGAAAACCGCGGCGGCGGCGGCGGCAGCGTCGGTGCCGATAACGCGGCGAAATCGACGCCCGACGGCTATACGCTGCTGCTCGGTTCGATTGCCACACATGCGGTCAATCCGGCGCTCTACAAAAAACTGCCCTACGATCATCTCAAGGACTTTGCACCGGTTTCGCTGATCGGCACCGTGCCCAACGCCATGGTCGTGCACCCCTCGGTGCCGGTGAAATCGATGCAGGAATTCATTACCTACGCAAAGGCCAACCCGGGCAAGATCAATTACGGCTCGTCGGGCGTAGGCAGCCCGCCGCATTTGTCGATGGAACTGCTGCGCTCGATGACCGGTATCAACCTCGTGCACGTGCCCTACAAGGGCGCCGGCCCGGCGCTGGCCGATCTGCTCGGCGGCCAGGTGCAGGCGATGTGCACCAGCCTCGCCGGCCTTATCAACTTCATCAAGTCGGGCCGAGTGCGCGCACTCGGGGTAACCACGGCCAAACGCAACCCACAGTTGCCGGATGTGCCGACCATCGTCGAGAGCGGCGTGCCCGGTTATGAAGTGACCATCTGGTATGGCGTCTTTGCGCCGGTTGCGACGCCGAAAGCCATCGTGCAGAAACTCAATGCTGAAATGATCAAAGCGCTCACATCTCCTGAAATGAAGGAACGCATGGCGCTGCAGGGTATGGACCCGGCGCCGTCAACCCCGGCCGAACTCGCCGCCTTCGTCAAAGCCGAAACAGTGAAATGGGCGAAAGCGGCGAAAGACTCCGGGGCGACCGCGGAGTAAGCGGAACTGCGCGGATACGGACACCCCTATCCGCGCATCGTTTCAAGCAAGGCAATCGCCTCCGGCGGCAGCGGCGTCGGACGCCGCGTTTTGCCGTTCAACATAACCATCACGGATTCGGCCACCGCCGCGCATTTTCCGTTGTTGAAAATCGCCTGCCCGTAGGTCACGGAACTGGTGCCGATGCGGCGCACCAGCGCCTCGACCTCGACTTCGCCCGGAAAATGCATCTCGTTCAGGTATTCAATGCCGATCTTGACCAGCGCAAAGGCATTGCTCTGATCGACCAGCGGCCGCAATTGCCCCCAGATGAATGCATAACGTCCATTGGTAAACAACTGCGGATGCACGGCGTTGTTGACATGGTTCTGATGATCAAGGTCCGACAGACGCAGGATGTCTTTGCTCCACACCTTGAAACGCGCGCGATCGGCCAGCGCGCGCAGCGGTTCGGCTTCGGCGTTGCTCACAGTTGCGCCAGCATCTTGTCGGCACCGCTGACTTCGAACTTGCCGGGTTGCTCCAGGTTCAGCGCTTTGACCACGCCGTCCTCGACCAGCATCGAATAACGCTGCGAACGCACGCCCATGCCGCGTGCGGTCAGATCGGTTTCCAGCCCGAGCGCTTTGGTGAACAGCGCACTGCCGTCACCCATCATGCGGACCTTGCCGCCCGCCTTGTTGTCACGGCCCCAGGCTGCCATCACCATCGCGTCGTTGACTGACAGACACCAGACTTCATCGACTTTTTTGCCTTTGATGTTCGCAGCCTCCTGCACATAGCCCGGCAGATGGGCAGCACTGCAGGTGCGCGTATAGGCGCCGGGCAAGGCGAAGATGACAATGCGTTTGCCTTTGGTCGCCGTCGTCACGTCAATTTCATCGGCGGCCGTCGGACAGCCCGCCGACCATTCGACGGGGAGTTCCCATAATTTTCCGGCCGGCAGTTTGTCGCCCACTTTGATTGTCATGCTGTACTCCTTGCAAGATTCGGTTGAAAACGGTGATAGCGGTGATAGTATAGCCGCCGCATTCGCGCACCGGAATATTCACAGCGCATTTCGCAGGAAATCCCGCATGGCCATCAATTACGACAAGCTCATCAACTGGCAGATTCCGCCGGTCGAGATGACGCTGACCAAACGCGACACCATTCTCTACGCGCTCGGCATCGGGCTCGGCGCCGATCCGCTCGACACCGACCAGCTGAAATTCGTCTACGAAGAAGGCCTGCAGGCGCTGCCGACCATGTCGATCATCCTCGGCTATCCCGGCGCCTGGTTTGCACATCCCGATACCGGCATCACGCGTTCGCACACGGTGCACGGCGAACAATTGTTCGTCATTCACAAACCGTTGCCGGTCGCAGGCGAGATTATCGGCACCAACAAAATCATCCGCCTCATCGACAAGGGCGAAGGCCGCGGCGCGGTGCTCTATACTGAATGCACGGTGCGCAACAAAGCCACTGACGAAGTGCTTTGCACCTGGACTTCGAGCCTGTTCTGCCGCGCCGACGGCGGCTTCGGCGGCCCGCCGGGTTCGAGCATGGAACAGCATCCGATTCCCGAACCCGCGGCAGACGCCGTCTGCGATCTGCCGACCCTGCCGCAGGCGGCGCTGATCTACCGCCTGTCCGGCGACTACAACCCGCTGCATGCCGATCCGGCCTGGGCGAAAAAAGCCGGATTCAAGGCGCCCATCCTGCACGGCCGCTGCACTTTCGGTGTGGCCGGCCACGCGCTGGTCAAAACCATGTGCGGCTACGACCCGTCGAAACTCAAAAGCATGCAGGGCCGTTTCTCTTCGCCTGTTTATCCGGGCGAAACCATCCGCACGGAGATGTGGCGCGACGGCAATATCGTTTCATTCCGCTCGACGGTGCCGGCGCGCGGCGTTACCGTGCTGAACAACGGGCGCGCCGAAATCGCCGGCTGATCACAGCGTCAGGCGCGGCGCGCGACCGGCCAGCTTCTCCAGCGTCGCAAGTTCACGGTTCTCGTGATTCATCAACGGTGCGGGGGCGAACACATTGCCCGCGAGCGCAGCGGCGTGCACGAAATGCGCGCGGTGGTTTGTCGCGACGATATCCTGTTGCGCACCATCCTTCGCCGTGAGGCCAACATGGCCGTAGCAGGTGCAGAAATAGGTTTTCTCGGGCAACACTTCGACATAAATGCCGGTGCCGCGAATCGCCGCCGTGACCAGCCCGGTCATGACGTTGCGCATACCCGGGCCGAACACCGCGAGCATCGCACCGGTAATCACGCGCAAGCCGCTGATCAGCAGCACCCCGGTTTTGTTTTCAATCACCACTTCCGACATGGCGCGCAGCATGAAGGCATCAGCGCCGATGACAAAACTCACCATGGCGTTGGCGCCGGTCTTGACGGTATCGCCGGCCTTGATCAGGGTTTCGCGCATCGCGCGCCGGCCGTTGACCGTGACCTCACCGGTCATTTCGGCGATCGGCACCGCACTGACGGCCGGAGGCAGCAGCAATGCCGTTCCCGCCAGCGCGGCCTGCCGCAGAAAGCTGCGACGCGCATTGCCGGCCAGCCGCTTTTCGCTTCGTTGCATCGCTTTGACTCCGGGGATTGAAACTGATCGTATGCCATTGGGTCGGCCGAACAGCTGCGGCCTTACGTCGCGGCAGTGTCGCATGCGGCTATAATTCAGACAACGCACCCTCACGACAACCCTCCGCTGACGGAAAAACCGCATGACCATCACCATTACCAAACAGGACGGCATTGCCACCGTCAAACTCGACCGTGCCGACAAACTCAATGCGCTCACCGGCGAGATGTACGAGGCCCTTGCAGACGCCTTTGCCGAACTGACCCACGATGACGCCGTACGGGCCGTCGTGCTGACCGGCGCCGGCCGCGCGTTTTGCGCCGGCAGCGACATCGGCAAGATGGGCAACTACGACGTGATCACCGGCCGCAAGCGCACCTCGACGCACCAGCGCATGATCCGCAACCTGCACAATTGCGAAAAACCGGTCATCGCGGCGGTCCGCGGGCCTGCCGCCGGCATCGGTGCGAGCCTGGTGCTGGCCTGTGACCTGGTCGTGGCATCGGAAACCGCCTATCTGCTGATGGCGTTCAAGAATGTCGGCATTCCGCCCGATGGCGGTGCGGTCTATTTTCTGGCGCAGCATGTCGGCGTCGCCAAGGCCAAAGAACTCGTTTACACCGCGCGCCGCCTGCCGGCTGCCGAGGCGAAAGACCTCGGCATTGTCATGCAGGTGGTCGCCGATGGCGAACTCGAAGCAGCCACGCAAAAGCTGGCGCAGGAAATCGCCGGCTCGGCGACCTATGCGCTGCGCATGGCCAAACGCATGTTCCAGTCGATCTACACGCCGACTTTGGATCAGCTGCTCGAAATCGAAAATCTCGCGGTGTGCACTGCGCGCCTGACGCACGATCACAAGGAAGGCATTGCCGCTTTCAGCGAAAAACGTCCGCCCAGATTCGAAGGCCGCTGAGAACAATCACCTCTCGCTGCACCAGATACTCTACTGAACCGCAAACGCGCCGCCCACGGCGCGCAAGGAATCCCGTGCCCTTACTCGAACGCAAAGGCAAACCGGCGCTGCATTACCGCGTCGATGATTTCACCGACCCGTGGAAAAACGCGCCGACCATTCTGTTGCAGCACGGTTTCGGCCGTTCTTCGCAATTCTGGTACAGCTGGGTGCCCTACCTGTCGCGCTTCTACAAAGTGGTGCGGCCGGACCTGCGCGGGCTCGGCCTGTCGCCGGTTGATTTCAACCCCGCCACCGAGATCACCATCGAAAACTATATCGACGACATGACCGCGCTGCTGGATGCGCTGGGCCTCGAATCGGTGCACTACTGCGGGGAGTCCTTTGGCGGCATTCTCGGCATGGTGCTGGCCGCCACGCATCCCGCGCGTGTGCGCACGCTGTCGCTGGTATCGGCGCCGGTCAGTCTTAATCAAAAGCATCAGGAAACTTTTGCCGTTGGATTCAAGTCGCGCGAAGACGCACTGCGTTCGATCGGCGCAAAAAAATGGGCGGCGCAGACCAATGGCACGACGCGTTTCCCGCCCGGCACCGATCCCGGCCTGCTCGAATGGTATGCGAACGAAATGGGCCAATCGAATGTCGAAGTGATGTGCGGGCTCTACGGTCTGCTGCGTCATGCCAGCGCAGAATCCTTTTTGCCCAAAATCAAGGCGCCGGTGCTGGGCCTTTATCCGACCGGCGGCCCGATCACCAGCCGCGAACAGGAAGAACAGCTTGCCTCAGGCATTCCGCAGATGAAATTCATTCACGTTCCCACGGCATTTCACTCGGTGCTGACGCTGTTGCCGGCGACCTGCGCCGACCATGTGCTGCATTTTGCCGCAGCCCACGACGGCATTGCCTGCCGCGAACAATAACCTCTCACGGAGCCCTCCGATGAAACGCACTTTGCACACCCTCGTCGCATTGACCGGACTGATCGCAGTGTCCGCGCAGGCCGCTGAACGCAGCATCGACCGCTATCCTGAAAAACCGATCCGCTTCATCGTGCCGTTTCCGCCGGGCGCCCTCAATGATTATCTGGGCCGCCTGCTCGCCACCAAGTTCACGGAAAACTGGGGCAAGCAAATGGTGGTGGACAACCGCGCCGGCGGCAGCACCATCATCGGCACAGAGATGGCGGCGAAATCGCCGCCTGACGGTTACACCCTGCTGCTGTGCTCGGTGGCGCTTGCGGTCAATCAGACGCTGTTTCCGAAACTGCCCTACAACACTGACAAGGACCTCGCGTTCGTGTCGATGATCGCGGCAACCCCTTACCTCGTTGTGGTGCAGCCGTCGCTGCCGGTCAAATCGCTGCAAGACCTCGTCGCGCTCGCCAAAGCCAAACCGGGCCAGCTCAATTACGGCTCGACCGGCAATGGCGGCACTTCCAATCTGATGGGGGAAATGCTGAAGACGATGGCCAAGATCGACATCGTGCACATTCCTTACAAGGGACTCGCACCGGCACTGACCGACATGATGGGCGGCCAGATCAATCTGGCCTTTGGCGGTTACTCAACGGTCGGCGAACTGTGGAAATCGGGGCGCCTGCGGGCCATCGCCGTCACCAGCGCCAAACGTTCGCCGTATACACCCGACTTGCCGACCATCGCCGAATCCGGTTACCCCGGATACGAAGCCACGCCATGGTGGGGCCTCGCGGTCGCCTCCGGCACGCCAAAGCCCGTGATTGCCAAACTCAATGCGGAAGTACACCGCATCATGAAGGCACCCGATGTCACCGAGCAGATGAAATCGCGGGCGATCGAAGTCTGGATCAGCACGCCGGAAGAACTCGCGGATTATTACCGCAAGGAAGTGACACGCTGGGCCAATGTGGTCAAAACGTCGCACATCAAGGCCGAATAAACCGCGATGTCGATGCGCATGCGCCGCTCCCCGCCATGGCCGCGGCAAAATCTCGAACAGGCGCTTGAGCGCGCCGCTACCCGCTGGCCCGATGCCGAGGCGCTGGTCATTGCCGGTCGGCGCCTGAATTATCTCGAATTGCATCAATCGGCCCAGGCCTACGCGCGCGCGCTGCGCGCCTCGGGCATCGGCCACGGCGACCACGTCGCCGTCTGCATGGGCAATGCGGTCGAATGGGTGGAGTTTTTCTACGGCGCGGCAATCCTCGGCGCGGTCACGGTTCCGGTCAACACGCGCTTCAAGGCCGAGGAACTGGCCTATTGCCTGAAACAGGCCGATGTCAAATTGCTGTTCACGGTCGATCGCTTTCTGAAAATCGATTTCATCGAGATGCTGCAGGGCATCTGTCCGGCGCTGAAACGGCGCCTGCCTGATGCGGGGCTGCCGCTGCTGAAGGAAATCGTCGTACTCGGCAACAATGTGCCGAAGGGCGCGATCGCCTCCGCACAATGGCTGGCCCGCGGTGCCGGCAGTGCAGCCGCCGATTCACGAACCGTCGATGCCAACGACGTTCTGCTGATTCAATACACCTCGGGCACGACGTCTTATCCCAAGGGCGTCATGCTCAGCCACGACAACATGCTGCGCAATGCCGCCTGCGTGGCGCCGCGTTTCGACTGCGGCGCCGGCGACCGCTACTTCAGTGCGCGGCCCTTTTACCATGTCGCCGGCACCACGCTGTCGATGCTGGCGGCACTGACGTGCGGCGCAACACTGCTGTCGACGCCGACGTTCGAGCCCGGGGAAGCACTGCGCCTGATGGCCGAGGAGCGCTGCACGATCACCTCGGGCAATGACACCATGTTCCTGATGATGTGCAACCATCCGGAATTCGAGCGCTATAACGTAAGCCTGAAA
>CAZVDN010000043.1:14844-15515 GCA_964625665.1 uncultured Streptomyces sp.
CCGCCCCTGCGCGTCGATGCGCTCGAAAGGCTCCCAGTCCGGGTCCACGCACATGCGGATTACCCGGCCGCTGGCAATGTAGGCCGTTTCCTGTGGCGTGAAGTCGGGATGCGCGGCGCGGGCGGCTGGGCCTCCGCTGGCCCTGAAGCCTCGCGCCAGATCATCGAGCGCATGCAGATGCGCGGCCTGTGCCATGCCTACGGTCTTTCGGAGGCGTCGCCCAACGTCTGCATGTCGTGGCACGACGACGATCAGGAAAAACGCATCGGCGGCTGGGCGCACATTCTTGACGAAGTCGAAGTGGAAATCCGAGATCCCGACAGCGGCCGCGCGCAACCGGCGGGCCAATCCGGAGAAATTCTCGTGCGCGGCGTCAGCGTGATGAAGGGCTACTACAACATGCCGGAGCAGACGGCAAAAACCATCGATGCCGACGGCTGGCTGCACACCGGCGACCTCGGGCTGATGGATGACGACGGCCGCCTGCGCTTTCTTACCCGCGTCAAGGACGTGTTCCGCGTCGGCGGCGAGAACGTCGCCCCGGCCGAAGTCGAGGATGTGCTCAACCGGCACCCGCAGGTCAAACAGGCACAGGTGATCGGCGTGCCCGATCCACGACTCGTCGAAGTGCCCGCCGCCTACATTATTCTGCGCGAAGGCGAAACCGCATC
>CAZVDN010000044.1:0-482 GCA_964625665.1 uncultured Streptomyces sp.
CCGTCACGGTCGTCGGCGTCGATACCGGATTGACGCATCTGGCGGCGGCGCTCGGCCGGCCGACGGTGGGTATTTATCTCGGCACCGATCCGGCGGCCACCGGCATCCACGGGTGCGCGCGTGCCCGCAATATCGGCGGCATCGGTGTCGTGCCTGCGGTCGAAGAGGCCCTGCGGGCGATCAGCGTGGTGACCGGCTGATGGGGCGTGTGGCCTACAACCTGTTGCTCTGGTTGTTGTTGCCGCAGGTGCTGTTGCATCTGCTCTGGCGCGCGCGCCGGCAGCCGGCCTACCTTGAGCATGTCGGAGAACGCTTCGGCCGCTATGCATTTTCGTCCGAACAGCCGCTGATCTGGGTGCATGCCGTTTCGGTGGGCGAGACGCGGGCTGCCGAACCGTTGATCACTGCGCTGAAACGCCAATATCCCGCGCACCGGATATTGCTGACCCACATGAAGCCGACCGGGCGCGAAACCGGCATGG
>CAZVDN010000044.1:492-15485 GCA_964625665.1 uncultured Streptomyces sp.
GTTGTGGCGCGGGCGGCGGCAGCGCGGCTACCTGCATCATGTGTCAGAGCGTTTCGGGTTCTATCCCGACGCCGGCAATCATCGTTATATCTGGGTGCACGCGGTTTCAGTCGGCGAAACGCGTGCGGTCGAGCCCCTGATCCGCGCGCTGCAGGCGCATTACCCGCAGCATCGCATCCTGTTGACGCATATGACGCCGACCGGGCGCGAAACCGGCATGGCATTGTTCGGCGACGGCGTGGCGCGTTGTTACCTGCCCTATGATTTTCCGTTTGCCGTCGGCGCGTTTCTCGATCATTTCAGGCCGGTCTGCGGCGTACTGCTCGAAACGGAAATATGGCCCAACCTGATTCGCGCCTGCAATGTTCGCGACATTCCCGTGTACCTGGCCAACGCGCGGTTGTCCGAAAAGTCGCTGCGCCGCTATCAGCGCTTCAGCGGATTGGCGGCGACGGCATTGCGCGGATTGACGGCGATTGCCGCGCAGAGTGCGGACGATGCCGCGCGCTTTCATGAATTGGGCGCCATGGCCGTCAACACCGTCGGCAATCTCAAGTACGACATTGCGCCGGACCCGGGGCTGTTCGCGCGCGGCACCGCCTGGCGCGCCCATTACGGATCACGCAGGGTGTTGCTGCTGGCGAGCACGCGCGAGGGCGAGGAAGAACTGTTTCTGCAAGCGCTCGCCGGTCATGTGTCAGCGGAAAAGCTGATCGTGATGGTGCCGCGCCATCCGCAGCGTTTCGATGAGGTAGCCGGGTTGCTGGCGCGCCACGGCGTCACGTTTCAACGACGCAGCAGCAACGAGCAGATTCTGGAGTCGACGCGGGTATTGCTTGGCGACAGCATGGGCGAGATGGCGGCGTATTACGCGGCCTGTGATGTGGCGATCGTGTGCGGCAGCTTTCTGCCGTTCGGCGCGCACAACCTGATCGAGGCCTGCGCCCTCGGCAAGCCCGTGGTGGTCGGGCCGCACGACTACAATTTTGCAGAAGCGGTGCAATTCGCCGTTGCGGGCGGCGCGGCCCTGCGGGCGGACAGCGCAGAGGACGCATTGAAAACGGCAGGCGCATTGCTGGCGGACAATGCGCGGATGCAGCGCATGTCCGCTGCGGGCCGCGCATTTGTCGGACAGCACATCGGCGCTGCGGCCAGGCTGGTCGATTTGATCAGGCCGGCCGGTCAGCCGGACTAATCTTTCCCGGCCGGCCCGGCCGCGCGTCGCAGGCAGGCCAGCACTTTTGAGCGCGCATCGGCAAATATCAATTGCAGTGTGGCCCGCAGCAGCTTGAGCACTGCCGAAGTCGGGCCGTAACGCCGCAGGATGAACCAGTTCGACTGCAATACGTCGCGATAGCCCCGCTTCGTGATCATGGATTTGATCTTTGGGACGTAAAACGTGAAGTCGGGCTGCAATTGCTGGTGGTATTGCTTTTTCGCTTCAGCAAAGCCTTTGCTCACGGCGGTGACCACGCAATCAACCACGTCTTCGCGGGGACAATCCGTCATTTCCAGCACATGCTCCGTCGAGAGCCCGAAGTGCTCGTGATCATGGGCAACCGAGGCATACACCCCTTTGTCTCTGCGTAACAGCTGGATCGTCGGCAGGGGTTTGGCCCAGTCGGAAGTTGCAAGCCAGGTGATGCCGCTCGAGCAGCCGACCAGCAGCGAACAGTATCTGGTCAGCTCGGCGTTTTCACGAAAGCTCAACGTGTGTCCTGAAATGATATGCGGATCATTTGAAACGATTTCGATTTGCGACGACATCACGATCCGGCAGTCCGGCAGCCGTTCGGCAATATCGCGACAGGTTTCGTAGGCAAAGTCGGTCGTGACGAAGGATTGCTCGCTGTGCCCGGCGAATTCGAAAAGGATGACCGGCGAGTGATCGGTGAGGCGGTGCGCCTGTGCAAATTCGCGAACGCGCGTGACCTCGGCATCGGTCAGCCGCACGACGGGGGCCAACGGTACCGTGATCGGGCGCGGGTAGCCGCGGAAGATGGAAGCGCGAATGGTGCAGTCGTAATTCCTGAAATTCTCCGGATCGATCTGCGGGAAAAACGCTTCGTCGATTTCGCGTTTTTTGAGCAATTCCGCGGCGGTCTCGCGAAGATAGGCCCAGGCCGGCGCCAGTTGCGCATAGTTGGCGACGGGAATTTCCCAGATGGCGTCAATGTAAGGGTTGCCGTCCAACACCGGCCTCGACGCCGAACCAACCGCCCAGGTGAGATGACAGCCGGGATAGTCCGCCTTGATCTGACGGGCGATTGCGGTGGCATACAGGCAGTCGCCGCGCGCCGCCAGCTGGCCGAGCAGAATGCGTTTGCGTCTGGCCGGCGCGGCACTCATGCCGGCGGGGTGTGTGTGTTTCCGGCCATCATCATGGCAGCGAGCTGGTCGAAGGAAACGCCGGGGGACCAGCCGAGCTTTCTCATGGTTGCCGGATCGGCCACCAGTCGCCGGTATTCGGGGACAAAATCCTTGCGCAGCTTCACATGGTCGCGCCAGTTGCGACCGGCCAGGGCAAAACAGGTTTCGAGCCAGCGCTCGATCGTGAAAGTTTCGCCGCTGCCGATTGCCGCTTCAAAGATGTCATCCTGATCGATCAGCGCAAACATGCCGGCGACCGTGTCGCCGGCGAAAGTCCATTCTTTTTCAACCGTGATGTCGCCGATTTCAATCGGCGTTGCATCGCCGCCGGCGGCCCGCCGTGCCGCATCAGCGACCATGCGGCTGACGTGGCCGGGTTGTCGAAACGGGCTTTCATGATGAAAAAGGTGGCCAATGTATACGCGCTGCCCCAGCGACCGGTGGTAGCGGCCGGCGTGCACGGCGTGAATGCGCGCCACTGCGTAGGGGCTGGACGGTGCAAATTCATCGCGTTCCGAAATCGGGCGCCCTTCGTTCTTGAACATGACGCCGCTGCCGGGCAGAAAAATGCGGGCAGCCGGGGCATGCAGGCGCGCTGCCTCCAGCACGTTCAGCGTGCCGGTCGAAATGGCGGCGTGATTTTCGAACAAGGCCTCGTGGCGGGTTGTCGAGCGCGCGGCCAACTGAAAGATGTAGTCCGGCCGGTGCGCGCGCATCAAAGCGTCGACCTGTCTGTAGTCGGCGACATCGCACGACGGACCGTTGCCCGCAGCGCGCGAGCAGCCGACGGCCGTGATGCCGCGTTCGCGGCAATGCAGCGACAGATAATGCCCGTCCTGTCCGCCTGCGCCGAAGATCAGTGCGGTTGCCATGCGCTCAGCGCCCGCAAATCACGGGCATGCAGGGAGCGCATCGGTGGACTGTGAACCGGCCGTCTGCCGGCGTCAAAGATGTTTGCCAACGCAAAGGCATGGTGAGATCACGCAATTTCGATGTTCGGCAGCGGGAAAATGAACCTGATGCCCTGGCGCAGTGAATCCGCTTCGCGCTGCAGGAACTCTTCCTTGAAGTGCCACGGCAGCACGAGGTAATAATCCGGCCGCATTGCCCGTGATTCGGCTTCGCTGACGATCGGTATGTCAGTGCCGAGTGTGCGCGCGCCGTATTTGTCGGGATTGCGCTCCGCGGCGACGGTAATGATCGATTTGTCGATGCCGCACCACTGCAGGATGGTGTTGCCCTTGGTCGATGCGCCGTAGATGTGTATCTGTTTGCCTTCGCCTTTGAGTTTTCTGAGCAGCGCCGACAGTTCGTCGCGGTGCGCATCGATGCGGTTCTGGAAGTTGCGGTAGGGCTTGTCGGTATCCAGTTCGAGGTCGAATTCCTGGCGCCGCAGCGCGCGCAGTCGCAACGCGCATTCTGCGTCGCGCTGGCGATAATTGGTTTCGTGGGTGACGAAACAGCGGATGCTGCCGCCGTTGATGGCATTGAGCGAGACGTTGAACACCTTTAATCCCGCCGCCCGCATGATGCGTTCGAGCAGGGCGAGGCTGTAATACTCGAGGTGCTCGTGGCAGATCGTATCGTAGGAGTTCATTTCAAGCATGGTCGGCATGTAGGACATCTCGAGGACCCACACGCCCTCCGGGGCGAGAATGGCGCGCACCGCGCGCGCAAAACCGATCGGATCTTCAAGATCGTAGAACATGGCGATCGAAGTGACGATGTCGCATTGGCGGCCGGCCAGCGCCGCAGCGAGTTCGCTCGAAGGAAATGTATCGCGCACGAGATGGATGCCCGGGCCGGCGCTTTGTGCGACGTCCGACGGATCAACGCCGAATTTCGTGAACGATGCCGGGTAACAATTGAGCAGGGTGCCGTCGTTGCAGCCGATGTCGAGCACGGTGCGCGCGCCTTCGCCGACGATGGCGGTGGTTTCAGCGGCGATGCCGCGCAGATGTTCGCGCATCGTGTGATTGGTGCCCGAACGGTACCAGTACGATGAATACAGCACCTCGGGCGGCACGCTGTGCTCCATCTGCAGCAGGCCGCAGGCGTTTTCATCGCGCGTCGGATCGCAGCGCACCAGCGTCAACGGGATCTGCCGCCGCGGCGGCGGCGCCATGCCGTCCTTGACGAAGGCGCCCTGCAGAAACTGGTCGCCCAGACTGATCACGCGCGTCAGCGAGGCGGAACCGCAGACGCGGCAGGTTTGGCGATGAATGAGGTGCATGGCGGGTTATGTCCCGGAATGACTGCGTCGCGCATCGCCGACCAGCGAAATCAGATTGCGGTCGATGCCGTCGATGCACTGATTGCGTTCGAGGTTCAGGAGGGCAAGCTGTTTGACGACTGCATCTTTTTTGTCGGCCGGGACATTTTCAAAATCGTAGACTTTTTCCTGTTCGTGCCAGAGCGCGCAGTTGACGTGCGCAAGCCGTGCAAACAATTCGCCGATTCCGCCGCTGACCGCCGGCACGGTGTTGCCTTCCTGCTTGAATACCTTGTTGGCCGCAAAGCTGAGTTGCTCCGCCGGAATGGCGCCCGCCGCCGCCCGCGCGAGATAGTCGTCGATTTCTGCCGAGAGCCGGCGTTCCTGCGCCGCGAGGCTCGCGGTGCGCGCGGCATCATCGGTGTGCCATTGTTTGAGCTTGACGATGGTCAGTTTGTCGCAGAGCGAGCCGAGGGTTTCAGCCATTGACGACTCCGGCAGCGGTTTCGCCGTAGCGCGACAGAAAATCGGCGTAAGTCAGACGAATGCCGTCGTCCAGGGAGGTCGCGGCCTTCCAGCCCAGACCGTAGATGCGCGACAGGTCGAGCAGTTTCTGCGGCGTGCCGTCGGGGCGGCTGGTATCGAACAGCAACTTGCCCGGAAATTCCAGCAGGGCAGCGACGCGCTCAGCCAGTTCGCGGATGCTGAGGTCCGAGCCATAGCCGATATTGATGAGCGGCGCGAGGGTGTTGCCGGCGAACAGCTCGTCATAGGTTTTTTCCGGAAGATTGGCAAGAAAAACGCAGGCGTCGGCCATGTCGTCGCTGAACAGCAACTCGCGCCGCGGCGTGCCGCTGCCCCAGACAGTGACCGCAGGTTCACCGCGCATCTTCGCTTCATAGGTCTTGCGGATCAGCGCCGGCAGCACGTGGGAATTCTGCAGATCGTAATAATCGCCGATGCCGTAGAGATTGGTCGGCATCGCCGCGATGAAGCGCGTGCCGTATTGGCGGTTGTAGGCCCAGCAGGTCTCGACGCCGGCAATTTTGGCGATGGCGTAGGCGCGGTTCGTGTTTTCGAGCTGGCCGGTCAGCAGATAGGATTCGCGGATCGGTTGCGCGCAATCGCGCGGATAGATGCACGAGGAGCCGAGAAAAATCAGTCGCTGCACGCCATGTCGCCAGGCCTCGCTCATGACATTGGTCTGGATTGCCAGATTTTGCGAAATGAATTCGGCGGGGTAGGTGCTGTTGGCAACAATGCCGGCGACCCGCGCCGCCGCGAGGAAAACGTGAACGGGGCGCTCTGCTGCAAAAAAGCGGGCAACAGCCGTGCTGTCGGTGAGGTCGAGTTCCGCATGCGTGCGCACGACGAGATTCGCATGCCCGGCCGCCTGCAGGCGCCGCATGAGCGCCGCGCCGGCCAGGCCGCGGTGCCCGGCCACATAAATTTTGTCATTGCGGTTCATGCGTAATCACGGATCCTGTCAGGATGCTGCGCAGGGATTATAGACGCCGCCGCAGCGCTTCCGCTCAGCAGCCGCAATAGGCGGCCCCTTCAGTGACCACCAGATCAACGGCCTGATCCTGCCCGGTCAGCGGCAGCCGGTCGCGCAGCTGCACTGCATAGGCGGCGGCGACCAGCGGCGGGCGCCGGGCGAACCCGGCAATCAGGCGGTCGTAGTAGCCGCCGCCGTAGCCGAGCCGCGCGCAGGCCGGCGTAAAGGCAACGCCGGGTACCAGAACAAAATCAATATGGTCGGGTTGAACGATCGCGCAGTCCGGCCGCGGTTCGCGAATGCTCCAGACGCCGGGTTGCACGTCGTCGACCGTGTCGTCGACTGCATGCAGCACCAGCCTGCGTGCGGCGCGATCGACGCGCGGCAGTGCAAGCTGTTTGCCGTTGGCCTGCGCATCGGCCACCAGTCCGCCCGTGATGAATTCGCTGCCGAAAGACAGATAGACCAGCACCGTGCGCGCATTTTTCCAGGCGTCGAGGGTGGTGATCTGCTGCGTGATTTTTTCGCTGGCGGCAGCGCGTGCGGCGGCAGACAGGGCGTCGCGCGCCGCCAGAATTTCGCGGCGCAGCGCGGTTTTATCAGCGCGGACGGGGTCTAGTTGCCCAGCCACTGGTTGACGTAGGCGAGGTCGGCTTCCGCCAGTGTGCCGGCGGCAGCTTTGAGTCTCAGCACGTTGACGGCATAGCCGTAGATGGCCTGCGCGTAGTCGCGGCGCGTTGAAATCAGCTGTTGCTGCGCATTGAGCACATCGACCTGGGTGCGCACGCCGACTTCCTGACCCAGCTTGGTCGAATCGAGCGAACTTTGCGAAGACACCAATGCGGCTTCAAGCGCCTTGATCTGGGCAACGCCGCTGGTGACGCCGAGAAATGACGCGCGCGTGTTTTGCGCCACCGTGCGGCGGGCATTTTCAAGCTCCTGGCGCGCTTTTTCCTGATTGGCGAGTGCCTCGCGCACTTTCGAATTGACCAGTCCACCCTGATATATCGGCACCGCCAGCTGCAAGCCGATATAACGGGTCGTGCTGTCGAAGCCGACACCGCCCTGAATGCCGGCGCCCTGACCCGTTTCGGCATAACTGGCGACGGCGTCGAGGGTCGGCAGGTGGCCGCCGCGGTTCTTGGTGACTTCCTGCGTGGCGACTTCATGGGCCATCCGGGCGGCCTTGATCTGCGGGCTGGCGGTTGCCGACTGTTCGACCCAGGCTTCCATGCTGTTCGGCGTCGGCAACTGCGGCGCGAATCCGCCGCTGATCCGCGACAGGGATGACGGCACGCTGCCGATGATCTGGCGCAGCGCCTGTTTTTTCACTTCGAGATCGTTCTGCGCGCCGATTTCCTGCGAGAACGCCAGATCATGGCGCGCCTGCGCGTCGTTGGCGTCGGTGATGGTGGCGGTGCCGACTTCAAAATTCCGCCTGGCCTGCGCGAGTTGTTCCGCGTACGCGGTTTTCTGCGCCGTGGCGAGCGTCAGATTGTTTTCCGCAAGCAGCACATCAAAGTAAGCCTGTGAGACGCGGATCATCAAATCATGGGTGGCCTGCTGAAAAGCAGCCTCGGCCTGCGTGACCTGGTTTTTCGCCTGCTCGTAGGTGATCCAGTTCTGCGCCCGGAACAGCGGTTGTGTCGCTGTGACGTTGAGGCCGTTGGAGTTGAAGCGCGAGTTTGAATTCGGCGTGCCGTTGCGAAACTGCAGATCACGGTCGTTGTAGAGCGTATTGCCCGACATCGTCACCGCCGGCAACAGGCCCGACAGACCTTGCGGCAGCTTTTCCTGACCGGCGGAGAGATTGGCGCGTGCTGCAGCGAACACGGCATCTTCTTTTTGCGCTTCGCGAAAGACGGCCAGCAGGTCCGCAGCGAGGGCGTGCGCGCCTGCGATGCCGAGCACGAAGCCCGCGATCATCCGCAATAAAGGCGCAGCACGCATTGCGGTCAATACTGCGGCATGTCCGGATCGACCTGCGCGGCCCATGCTGCGATGCCGCCGCTCAGGTTGAACACGCGTTCAAGGCCCGACTGTTTGAGAAATTGCGCGACCTGCAGGCTGCGCATGCCATGGTGGCAGACGACGACAATATCGGCGTCTTTCGGCAGTTCCTGCAGGCGGGCGGGAATTTGCTGCATCGGCAGCAGCATTGAATCCGCAATGCTGCAAACCTCGTGTTCCCACGGTTCGCGCACATCAAGAACCACCGGCCTGGCGCGACTGCTGTCGTCCAGCCAGGCCTGCAAATCGGCTGCCTGCAACTGCTCGATCAAAACACGAACCGTTTGGGTTGCGGCGCGTTGCGCAGCGACGGCACGCAGGTTTCGAACAGCCCGGTGGTGCGAAACACGCCCGGCGCTTCGCAGTTGATCAACTGTGCCGTCATCACCGGCGCTTCACCGACGATGGCAAGCAAGCGTCCGCCGCTATTGAGGCTGGCCTGAAAGGCCGGGTCGAGCACCGGCGTCGAGCCGGTCAGCACGATCACGTCGTAGGGCGCATTGCGGGCCCAGCCTCGCGCGCCGTCGCCGACTTCCAGCGTGACGTTGCGAATGTCGTGGGCGGTCAGGCGCTGGGCGGCCTCGGCGCTGTAGGCGCCATTGATTTCGACGCTGGTGACGTGCGCGGCGCGGCGCGCCAGCAAGGCGGTCATGTAGCCGCTGCCGGTGCCGATTTCCAGCACGCGGTCGGTGGGTTTGACGGAGACCGCCTGCAGCATGCGCGCTTCGAGTTTGGGCGCCAGCATGCGTTCATCTTCGCCCGCGTCTGCTGCGAGCGGAATCTCCATGTCGAAAAAAGCCAGGTTGCGGTATTGCGGCAGAACAAAATCTTCGCGGCGCAATACAAACAGCAGGTCGAGGACCTGCTGATCCAGCACTTCCCACGGCCGGATCTGCTGTTCGACCATGTTGAAACGGGCGCGTTCGATGTCGGTTTGTGTATTCATGATGGCGGGCGGTTCGGACGAAGTTAATGAAGGTGGATCGGAACCCCGGAACTTGCAATTATCCCATAATTCCAGTAGCTTGACGGCAATACGTTGGGGGTCCTTGTTCAGGATTCTGGAGGCAGATTTGCGGATTTGGCGCAGCGCTTTGGCCGAACCGGCAATGCTGTATCCTCGATACTGTTCAGGGTGAGAGAGTCCCTTGGAACCTGATGCGGATAATGCCGCCGCAGGGAAGCGTGGCCACTGATCCAGATCAATTCCGATCAAACCGTGCCGACGCTCTCCTGCGCACCACGAGGAGTAAGCGATGAATGCCAATCCCAAGTTTTTGAGCGCGACCGCGCACGTCGACGAAGCGGCCGTCAAGGCTTTGCCGAATTCGCGCAAAGTCTATGTCGAAGGTTCGCGCCCCGACATCCGTGTGCCGATGCGAGAGATCAGCCAGTCCGATACGCCGGCCGGCATGGGCGCGGAAAAAAATCCGCCGATCTACGTCTACGATACCTCGGGGCCCTACACCGATCCGGCGGTCAAGATCGACATCCGCTCGGGCCTCGCGCCGCTGCGCGAAAAATGGATCATCGAGCGCAACGATACGGAGCTCCTGCCGGACCTGACCTCGGCTTATGGCCGCAGCCGTGCCGCGGATCCGAAGTTGGCCGAACTGCGTTTCAACCTCAAGCGCCGTCCGCGCCGCGCCAAGGCCGGCATGAACGTGTCGCAAATGCACTACGCGCGCAAAGGCATCATCACGGGGGAGATGGAATACATTGCGATCCGCGAAACGCAGCGCCGCGAGGGTTTGTCCGAGCTCATCACGCGCCAGCATCCGGGGCAAAGCTTCGGTGCGGCGATTCCGCAGGTGATCACGCCGGAATTTGTGCGTGACGAAATCGCCCGCGGCCGCGCCATCATCCCGGCCAACATCAACCATCCGGAAATCGAGCCGATGATCATCGGCCGCAATTTCCTGGTGAAGATCAATGCCAACATCGGCAACTCGGCGCTGTCGAGCTCGATCGCCGAGGAAGTCGAAAAGATGACCTGGTCGACGCGCTGGGGCGGCGACACCGTAATGGATCTCTCGACCGGCAAGAACATTCACGAAACGCGCGAGTGGATCGTGCGCAATTCGCCGGTGCCGATCGGCACCGTGCCGATTTATCAGGCGCTGGAAAAAGTCGACGGCAAGGCCGAGGAACTGACCTGGGAAATGTTCCGCGACACGCTGATCGAGCAGGCCGAGCAGGGCGTCGATTACTTCACCATCCACGCCGGCATTCGCCTTGCCTACATTCCGATGACGGCCAAACGCATGACCGGCATCGTTTCGCGCGGCGGTTCGATCATGGCCAAGTGGTGCCTCGCGCACCACAAGGAATCATTCCTCTACACGCATTTCGAAGAGATCTGCGAAATCATGAAGGCCTACGACGTGTCGTTCTCGCTCGGCGATGGTCTGCGCCCCGGCTCCGGCTATGACGCCAACGACGAGTCGCAGTTCGCCGAACTCGAAACGCTGGGTGAGCTGACCGACGTGGCGTGGAAGCACGACGTGCAGGTCATGATTGAAGGCCCCGGCCATGTGCCGATGCACCTGATCAAGGAAAACATGGAGCGCCAGTTGAAGGTGTGCAAGGAAGCGCCCTTCTATACGCTGGGCCCCCTCACCACTGACATCGCACCCGGCTACGACCACATCACCAGCGCGATCGGCGCGGCCATGATCGGCTGGTACGGCACGGCGATGCTCTGCTATGTGACGCCGAAAGAGCACCTCGGTCTTCCCGACAAGAATGACGTCAAGGACGGCATCATGGCCTACAAGATCGCCGCACATGCGGCGGATCTTGCCAAAGGCCATCCGGGCGCGCAGATCCGCGACAACGCATTGTCGAAAGCGCGTTTCGAATTCCGCTGGGACGACCAGTTCAACCTCGGGCTTGATCCCGACAAGGCGAAGGAATTTCACGACGAAACGCTGCCGCAGGAGGGCGCCAAACTCGCGCACTTCTGTTCGATGTGCGGGCCGCATTTTTGCTCGATGAAAATTACGCAGGACGTGCGCGATTATGCGGCTGCGCAGGGCGTTGACGAGAAGGCCGCGCTCAACAAGGGCATGGAAGAAAAATCCATCGAGTTCAAGAAAAAAGGCGCCGAGATCTATCACAAGGCGTAAGCGCTTTATTGAAGCAGGAAACGGCGGCCCGGCGGCCGCCGTTTTTGTTGGCGCGCAGCAATCGTGCCGGCGTAAACCAGGACGGATGAATGGAAATCCCGCTGCTGTTGAAAGCCCTGATCCTCGGCATCGTCGAAGGCCTGACGGAATTTCTGCCGATTTCAAGCACCGGGCATTTGATCATTGTCGGGCAGCTGCTCGACTTCAACGATGACAAGGGCAAGATTTTCGAAATCGTCATCCAGACGGGTGCGATGCTCGCCATCGTCTGGGAATACCGGCGCAAGTTCGCCGGCATCATCATGGGATTGCCGAACGACGTGCGCGCGCGGCAGTTCGTCATCAATCTGGCCATTGCCTTCATGCCCGCCGCAGTACTGGGGCTGGCCTTCGGCAAATACATCAAGGCAGCGCTGTTCAAACCGGTGCCGGTGGCGATTGCTTTCATCGTCGGTGGTTTCATTATTTTGTGGGCGGAAAAACGCGCGCACAAAATCGCCGTCGATTCGGTTGACGACATGAGCTGGAAAGATGCGCTCAAGGTCGGCTGCGCCCAGGCCTTCGCCCTGATTCCCGGCACTTCGCGCTCCGGCGCGACCATCATCGGCGGCCTGTTTTTCGGGCTGTCGCGCCGCGCGGCCACCGAATTTTCGTTTTTCCTCGCTGTGCCGACACTCGTTGCAGCCGGCGCCTGGGATCTCTACAAGAACCGCGCGCTGCTCGACGCCGGCGACATCGGTTTGTTTTCCGTCGGCACCATCGCTTCGTTCATCTCGGCATTTTTCTGCGTGCGCTGGCTGCTGCGCTACATTACCAGCCACGACTTCACGCTGTTCGCGTGGTGCCGGATTGTTTTCGGTGTCATTGTGCTGGCGACCGCCTGGTCCGGCAGCGTGACCTGGACGAACTAAATGCTGTTGGCTGCCGCCGCGCGGCAATAGACCCGACCCGTGATTTCATTCGATCGCTACCGGCAGTTGTTCCGCACGCGCGGCCTGCGCGCGGCTTTGCTGTCATCGATCATCGGCCGTTTGCCGATGGGCGTCGCCGGGCTGGCGATTTTGCTCTACGTGCAGGGTGGCACCGGTTCGTTTGCGACGGCGGGGCTGGTCAGCGCACTGTATGTGCTGGGTGTGGCGTCGATCGCGCCGCTGGTCGGTCGCATGATTGATCGCCTGGGGCCGCGACCGATCCTGCTGCTGAGCGCCGTGATCTATCCCTCCGCGCTGACGGCGATGGTGTTTTGCGTGGAGGGCGGCGCTGCAACTGCCTGGGTTGCGCTGGCCGCCTTGTGCGCGGGCGCGCTGTTGCCGCCGGTGACCATCTGTATGCGCACATTGTTTCCGCGGCTGATTGACGACCCCGACCTGTTGCAGACGGCCTATTCGGTGGATTCGATCCTGATTGAAACCATTTTTGTTGCGGGACCGGCGCTGATTGCCGTGTTCATCGCGCTGGAATGGCGCAGCGGTGCCGTGCTATTTGCGGCCGCCTGCGCTGCGGTCGGCAGCCTGCTTTTCCTGCGTGCGCCACCCATCCGCGAGTGGGTGCCGCAATCTTCGCCGCAGGCGCGCAGTCTGCTCGGGCCGTTGCGCAACGCTGCGCTGCGCGTGCTGTATCTGGCCACGATGCTGTATTCAATCGCCTTCGGCCTGCTGGAAGTGGCGATTACGGCGCTGGCCACGCAGCAGGGACGGCCGGCGGCGGCCGGCATCATCCTCGCGCTGGCGAGTGTCGGCAGCGGGCTTGGTGCGCTTATCTACGGCAGCCGTTCCTGGGCGCTGCCGGCACCGCGCCAATATGTGATCGCGCAAATGGCGATGGCAGGCGGCTTGTTCGCCATGGCGCCCGTTTCCAATCTTTACGCATTGGCATTGTTATGCATACTTGCCTGCTCGCCGATGGCGCCGGTACTCGCATTGCAATCGGTGTTGATCGCCAGAATCACACCGCCGGCCATGCTCGCGGAAAGTTTTACCTGGGCGGCGACCTGTTTGCTCGGCGGCGTCAGCGCCGGCATCGCCGTCGGCGGTGCCATTGTTGAAGGTCATGCGCCATGGGGGGCCCTGCTTGCCGCCGGAACTACGACCCTCGCGGCAGCACTGATTTCTGCGCGTGCGCTTGCCAGCGCCGATGCGATTGCCGCTGGGCGGTCTGCTGATTGATCAGCTTTGCGTCCACGGCAGGCCGGAGGCGCGCCAGCCGCCGACGGTATTGCGGTGTCCGGCACCGTCGCGGTCGCCTTCAAAGCCTTCGAGCAGATTGAAGGCGGATTTGTAGCCGGCGGCTGCGGCCGCCGTGGCCGCATCATGTGAACGTGCGCCGCTGCGGCAGATGAACATGACTGTCGCATCGACCGGCACCGCCACTTTCAATTGCGGCAGGAAATCCGGATTCGGCTTCATGCCGGGCCAGGATTTCCATTCGATTTCGACGCTGCCCGGAATGCGCCCGACGAAATCCAGTTCGGCTTTGCTGCGCACATCGACAATCACGGCATTTGCGGATTCGCGCAGCGTCTGGGCTTCAGCGGGCGTGACGGCCCCTGCGTAAGGCAAACCGGACTGCCGGGCACGTTGCATGGCTTTTTCGAGAACGGAATCGGTGGCTGGCACTTGGGCTCCTGAATTTTCAATTTTCGCCGAAAAGTTTACCGGATAAGCCAGTCGCAACAAATGCACACAAATGGTGCAACATGTGGCTAAAACGCACTATTATGGTGCCTTCTCCGGCTTCAGCCTTCGGCAAATCACTTGTGGCACAATGGCGTCCCCGAATTTCGGGTTGGCATATTTCGTGCTGAACCCAGCACTCCAGACCATTAGTAATTCAATTTAACACCTTCAGTTAGGAGAGAGTCATGGCGGTAGCCGATGTAATGAAGATGATCAAAGAAAACGAAGTCAAGTTTGTCGACTTTCGTTTTACCGACACGCGTGGCAAGGAGCAGCACGTATCGGTTCCGACCCATGCGTTCAACGAAGCCAAATTCACCGAGGGCCATGCGTTTGACGGCTCTTCGATCGCCGGCTGGAAAGGCATTGAAGCCTCCGACATGTTGCTGATGCCGGACCCGGATTCGGCGCGCCTGGATCCGTTTACCGACGAACCGGTTTTGAACATTACCTGCGACGTGATTGAGCCGTCGGACGGGAAAGGCTATGACCGCGACCCGCGCTCGATCGCCAAACGCGGCGAAGCCTATCTGAAGTCGACCGGCCTCGGCGACACCGCATACTTCGGTCCGGAGCCCGAGTTTTTCATTTTCGACGGCGTGACCTGGAACGTCGACATGTCGGGCTGTTCGGTCAAGATCAAGTCCGAAGAAGCGCCGTGGTCGACGAATGAAGAGTTCGAAGGCGGCAACATGGGCCATCGCGCGCCGGTCAAGGGCGGCTATTTCCCGGTGCCCCCGATGGATTCGCTGCAGGACATCCGCAACGCGATGTGCATCGCGCTTGAACAACAGGGCGTTGAAGTTGAAGTGCACCACCACGAAGTGGCGGCGCCGGGCCAGTGCGAAATCGGCACCAAATTCGAAAAGCTGGTGAAACGCGCCGACTGGAACCAGATCCTCAAATACACCGTGCAAATGGTGGCGCATTCCTACGGCAAAACGGCGACCTTCATGCCGAAGCCGGTGGTTGGCGACAACGGTTCGGGCATGCACGTGCACCAGTCGATCTGGAAGGGCGGCCAGAACATGTTCGCCGGCAACGGTTATGCCGGTCTGTCGGAATTCGCGCTGTTCTACATCGGCGGCATCATCAAGCAC
>CAZVDN010000045.1:0-15401 GCA_964625665.1 uncultured Streptomyces sp.
CATGCGAACGGCAAGCAGGGGCCGTGGACCGATATCTATTCGTTCGGCGGCGTGCTCTATTGGCTGGTGACCGGCAAGAAGCCGGTTGAAGCTGTGGGCCGCATCCGCGAGGACACGCAGCCCGCCGCGGCTGCCATCGGTGACCCGAAAATGTACGGCGCGGAGTTTTTGAAGGCGATCGATTGGGCGCTGCAGCCCAATGAACAGGACCGTCCGCAGAATGTGGCGGCATTTCGCAACGCGTTGTCCGGCGGGCGCAGTGCGGGCGCGTTGTCGATGGTGTCGGCGATCGCGGCGCCGAATGCGGTGCCGGTCAATGCCATCAGCAGCGTCGTCTTTGAACCTACCTGGCTCAAGCGCGTCGAACAGGACCTCGCCGGGCACCTGGGGCCGATTGCCGCGGTCATGGTCAGAAACGCGACGCGCAAGGCGCCGACGGTCGCTGCATTGCTCGATACGTTGTCGGCGGAATTGCCCGAGGGTGAGACGCGGATCGTCTTCATGCGCAAGTTCTCGGGCGAGAACTCCGTGCAACCGACGTCGCAGTCCCGCCTGGCGTCGGCGTCGGTTTCCGGTCAGCCGGCTTCCGAACCGATTGGTGCCACCGCGATGCAGCGTTTCGGCCTGGATGTTTTGCAGAAGGCGGAGGCCGCGCTGGCCCAGCACATCGGCGGCATTGCGAAAATTGTCGTCAAACGCGCAGCGCAGAAGGCGCGCGATGAGCGCGAGCTATATCTGCTGCTCGGCGACGAAATCGCCGACAAGGAAGAGCGCAAGGTTTTTGTGCGCAAGGTGCTGTCAGGCCAGGCCAAGCCCTGAGCGTTTTGCGCTCAGTTTCCGCGCAGAAAATCGGCGACCACCCCGATCTGGTCTGCTGCCATCAGCATCGGGGCATGACCGACACCCGCAAACTCGACCATGCGCGGCCGCGGGCCGCGCGTCTGCATTTCCTCCGCCGTTTGCTTCAGTAACAGATCGGACTCAGAGCCGCGCAACAGCAGCGTCTCGCAGCGGATGGCGTCCCAGTATTGCCATAAATCGACGTCTGCCGGCGCGCTGTTGCGAAACGGCGCGGCGATTCCCGGGTCGTAGCACATGCCCCAGCTGCCGTCGGCATGCTGCTTTGCGCCGGTTTCAGTCAGGTGACGCCACTGCGCATCGGTCAATGGACCGAAGGGCGCGGAAATCAGGCGCACATAGGACTCCAGTTCCGCATAGGTTTTGAAGCGCGGGTCCTGCCCAAGATATTCAGCGATGCGCTGCAGCGAGACCTTCGGAATCAGGGGGCCGACGTCGTTGATGACCAGCCTGGCTATCGGGCTGCCGGGCATGGCGGCGAGCAGCATGCCGAGCAGGCCGCCCATCGATGTGCCGACCCATTGGATTTTTTTGTCGCGGTGATGCTTGTGCAACAGGGACGACAGTTTCCCAAGCAGGCCTGCCCGCGGTGCCGGCGCTGTGAGGCGAGCGATCAATGCATTGAGATCCGACAGGTATTGCGGATAGGCATAGTCGTTCTTGTTGGCGAGCCAGTCGCTGCGCCCGCGGCCCGCGATGTCCGGACACACCACGCGGAAATCATCGGCGATGGCCGCCGCGAGAAAATCGAAATCGCGGCAATTGCGGGATAAACCGTGCACGCAGATGACGACCCGTTCACTCGACGGGTCGCCCCAGTCGGTGTAATGGATCCTGTGAAAGCCGCCGCTGCTGAGGCCGTTGAGAAATTCGTCGCGCATGGTTTTTTGTAACGGTTGGCGGGCGGCCAGTTTAGCGGCGATGGTCAGAGCAGGGCAACCGCAGTTCCGCTGGCGCCGATGCAAATGACGGCGTGCGCCCAGGCCCAGCGCAGAAAACTCGCCTGCAATCTGTCCGGCAGGTAATTGGAGAGCAGGTAAAGGCGACCGTCGCCGGGTTTGCTGAGCGTATGCGTGCCGCTGGTGGCGCGTGCTTCGCGATGGTTCGCTTCGACCTCGCGGCGTGCCTGGCGGCGCGCGAGTTCCCATTCCTTGAGGTCGACTTTGCCGTCCCTGTCCAGGTCGAAGCGGTTGAGCAGCGTTGCCGGATCGCGTTTCCAGGCCGCCAGCAATGTGCCGATGTCAGCATCCGTATCGAAGGTGCTGCCGGCGCCGCCGACGGTGGTGAATTCGCCCAGCCCGTAAATGCGCTCCTGCGGCAGCAGCAGGCGCTCGACATACCGGTAGCTGCCGCTGGTCCAGTTGTCTTCATGCGAAGTCACGACTTCTGCCCCGCGCGGATCGATTACGCAGGCGCCGGTGGCGTCGCGGATGACGAAGGGGGCATCGCTGGTGCCGGATTCACGCAAGGTCCATTTGTCATCGCTGGATTTTTCGTAGACCTCGAACTGAAACCAAAGGCAGGGCAGATGGGTAAGTTGCGACAGGATGGGCGCGGAGCCGGCCTCGGCGCGGCCGGCGATTTCGACAAAGCCCTGGGCCGCCGAGGCGATGTTCGACAGCGGGGTGTCGGCGATGCGGCGCAGGCGCCGGTAATTGCCGACCCACGCCGCGAAACTGACGCCCGACATGGCGAACAGCGCATAAGGCCAGACTTCCGGCGAATCGGACTGGGCGGCCACTGCGATGATGAAAAAGTGCGCGCCGCCGCTGAGCCAGTTGCGGATGCTGAAGCCGGAGGTGGTCTGCATTACCGGCGCGCGTTAACCGGCACTATTTGAAAAGTTCCTTGACATCGACGTCGGTTTTTTCGGCGGCGTCGAACTCCAGCAGTTGTGCGGGTTTCATGTTGCAGAAGCGCGCGACGAACAGATCCGGAAACTGTTCGATGCGCACATTGTTGATGTTGACGGACTCGTTGTAGAACTCGCGACGGTCGGCAATGGCATTCTCAAGGCCGGAAATGCGTGCCTGCAACTGCGTGAACGTCTGGTTGGTCTTCAGGTCCGGGTATTGTTCGGCGACGGCAAACAGGCTGCCGACGCTGGCGCGCAGTCCGGACTCTGCACTGCCGAGCGCGCGCATGTCCTGCGACTCGCGTGCTGAAAATACGCGTGAACGCGCGTCGATCACCTTTTGCAGGGTGTCCTGCTCGAATTTCATGTATTGCTTGCAGGTCTCGACGAGCTTCGGCAGTTCGTCGTGGCGTTGCTTGAGCAGAACGTCGATGTTGGCCCAGGCTTTCGAAACGTTGTGCTTAACCTGAATCAAGTTGTTGTAGATCATCACCAGATAGGCGATGACTACAACTGCAGAAACCAGCAGAATGGTGGCGAAAACCGTCATTTTCAAGGCTCCGGCGTGCAGGGATGCGGGCCAGTATAGCATCGCGCCTATGGCAGCCATTATGGTCGGCGCATGAAGCGTTTTCGCACGCACGTTTGTGGTGCCGCCGGCAGGAGAGTTTGCAAAAACCGTGCGAATGCCGCCCCGTCGCTCCGTAACGGGCGTTTCGTTGTGCCGGATCGGCGACAAACCGCTTGCCGAAAATGCAATAAATCGGTAGCCTAATCAATCCCATGACGGCTTTCTGCCGGAGATTATTTTCAACTGTCACAGAGGCTCAAATGAGTGCGGAACTGACGAACACCAAGGAAAAAGTAGCGCAGGATTTCAAAACGCTCTTCGCCGATGTCGAAGACCTGTTCAAGGCCGGCGCGAGCGGCGCTGCGGAAAAAGCCGCTGTCGCGAAAGAGCGCCTGCAGGATCACCTGCATACTCTCAAACTCAAAGTGGCCGACGCCGAGGACATCGTCATTCAGTCGAGCAAGCAGGCCGCGCGCGCGACGGATGATTTCGTGCATGAAAATCCGTGGCGTGCGGTCGGTATCGGCGCAGGTGTCGGTCTGATCATCGGACTGCTGATCGGCCGTCGTTAAGCCAATGGCCGGGGAAGATTCCACGGCCGGTTCTGCGCGTGCGGGCGGGCTGCTCGGTTCGGTCAAAGGGCTCGCCGCGACCTTGATTGCGGCTGCCTATGCGCGGCTGCAGCTGTTTGCCAATGAGCTTGCCAGTGAAGGCCTGCGCGTTCGCCAGATCGCAGTGCTTCTGGTGCTTGCACTGGTTTTCTTTTCGCTGGCAATCATATTGCTGACCCTGCTGGTGGTCGTCGTGTTCTGGGACGACCATCGCTTGCTGGCGATCGGTGGTCTGGCCGGTTTTTACCTTGTCGTCAGCGCATTGTTGTTGTTCGCTGCGCGCAATCGCGGCGCGGCATTGCCGCGTCCTTTCGCAGCGACGCTCGGCGAATTGAAAAAAGACCACGAGGATCTGACGCGGTGAGCGCGGGCGGCAGCGAGCTCGAACGGCGGCGCGCCGCATTGATTGCGCAGTGCACCGCGCAGCGCGCCGAGATCGCCGTGCATGCCCGCGGTCTGGCGGCACCGTTGCGCGTGGCGGACAAGGTCGGCAATGTGCTCTGCTATTTGCGCAAACATCCGGTTGTGGTGGGTGCTTCGGTGGCAGCGCTGGCGGTGACGCAGCGCCGCGGCATCGTCAGGTGGGGGCAGCGCGCGTTCGTGGTCTGGCGCGCCTGGAATGCGCTGCGCAGCCGGCGCGGCATTCTCTGAGCGTGACCGGCCGTTCATGAAGCGCGTCCGCGTCAAGGAATTCCGCATCGCCAGTGTGACTGCGTTTCGCCGCATTCGCGACCTGACCGACCGTGAAAAGAAATACCTGTTGAACGAGATTCTGCAGGTCAAGGGCCTGATGCCGCTGCTGATGAAGCCGCGCAACAAGCAGCGCTGGACCGTCGAAGACAAGGCGGAACTGCAAATACATCTGCGCAGATTGTCGAACATCAGTCCCTACCTGATCGTCCTGGCTTTGCCGGGGTCCTTCATTTTGTTGCCGGCCCTGGCCTGGTGGCTGGATCGTCGCCGCAATCGCAATCAGACCGGTACGCCTAACGCGGCATGAGCTGTGCGTCGCCGGTGCATGCCGGCAAATTTCCGGAGTGTTTCACCGCATCATGGAACCGGTTTCTTCCAAACTGCCATCCTCGCTGCCGGCGGGCAGCGAACAGCTTTGCAGCGTGTTGCGCAGCAGCCAGTTTTTCGGCGACTTTCCCGAAAACGAAATCGTGTTGCTGGCCAAATATGTGCAAACGCAGGTGATGGATAGCGGCACGATGGTTTTCCGCGAAGGCGACCGCGGCGGCTTCATGTGTCTTTTGATCGAGGGCGGCGCGGAACTGTTCAAGCAGGACCGCAACTTCGGCAGCCAGCGCATTGCCCAGATTTCCGCCGGCATGACGGTGGGCGAGATGGCCCTGGTCGACGGGCAGGCGCGTTCGGCAACCTGCATCTGCACGGAACGCTCGACCTGGGCAATGCTGACGCGCGAGCATTTCGTCCGGATCATCCGGGAAAGCCCGCCGCTCAGCGTAAACATACTGCTGAAAATTGTCATGCTGATGAGCCGGCGCCTGCGCCAGACCAGCGGGCAACTCGTCGACTCGCTCGAAGGGCGGGAAGCGGGCCGCAATACGCAATGACGGTGTTTCCGTCGCCAGTTCAGTCCGGGTTCGACTGGGGCGCGCGCGGTTAGGCCGTCATGTGGACTTTCGTATTTGTTTTCTGGGTGGTGCTCGTTGGCGGCATTTTCTGGGCCTACGCGCAACGGCGCAAAAAATCGAACAGCCTGCGCGCGCGGGAGATTGATGCGCTCATTTCGACCGCGAAAAAGGGCGGGTTGCAACCGGCTGCGGGGGCGTCGCCGGTGACGGCAGCCGCGCCGGAGACAAAGACGCTTGTTCCGTCTTCGCCGGGGTATTCGAGAAGGCCGCGATTGCTTGAGCAACGCGATGCGCTGCTTTACCTGTTGTTGCGCACCGGCCTGCCGGACCACGAGGTGTTTCACGGGCTGACGCTGGCGGAAGTGCTGGAGCCGGCGGAGGGTATGCGCGGTTATGAACGCGAGCAGAGCCTGCGCCGTCTGGCACAGACCAGGCTCGACTTCGTGGTTTGCAACAAGCGGCTCGAGATTGTCGCGGTCGTGATGTTCGACGCGAATGGCCTGTCACAGGGTGCGGACCGCAACCTCAGCGCGATCCTCGAGGCCGCAGGGCTGCGGCTGGTCAATATCGATCCGCTGGCGATGCCGCGGCACCAGCAGATACGCGGGCTGCTGTACGGGGATGCGGCGCCGCCGGCCGGTTAATGGCGACGGTCAGCCAAACGGTTTCGATGCGGCGCACATGGGACATCTTCTGTTCGGTCGTCGATAACTTCGGCGATATCGGTGTCTGCTGGCGCCTGGCCCGGCGTTTGTCTGTCGGCCTCGGCCAGCAGGTGCGCTTGTGGGTTGACGACCTCGCGAGCTTTCAGCGATTGGTGAGCGCAGTCGATGTGTTGCAGGCGGTGCAGCACATCGATGGCGTCGAGGTGCGTCACTGGCGCGAACCGTTTCCGGACATTGCACCGGCTGAAATCGTCGTCGAGGGCTTCGGCGTGCGGTTGCCGGATCGCTTTACCGAGGCGATGGCGGCGACGCGCCCGTCACCGGTCTGGATCAATCTTGAATATCTCAGCGCGGAACCGTGGGTCGACGGGCATCACGGCCTGCCGTCGCCGCATCCGCGTTTGCCGTTGACCAAGTATTTTTTCTTTCCGGGCTTCAGCGCGGACACGGGCGGCGTCATCATTGAAGGCGATTTGCTGGCCGCACGCGACGCGTTTCAGTGCGATGCGGCAGTCGCGCGCCGTTTTCGCCGGCAAATCGGCATTGAAGACGGCGAGGTGGCGCGGACGTGGATTTCGCTGTTCTGTTATCACGCCGGCGCGTTGCCGTCGCTGGTCGAGGCCTGGGCGGCGGATGCGCATGGCGTCGGCTGCGTGGTGGCGGAGGGCTACGCGCGTGCGCAAATTGAAAAGATCGCCGGGCAGCCATTGGTGCCGGGAAGCACCGTCAGGATCGGCCAACTGTCATTGCATGCGATGCCTTTTCTGCCGCTCGATGATTACGACCGGCTTTTATGGTCCTGTGACCTGAATTTCGTGCGTGGCGAGGATTCGTTTGTGCGGGCGCGGTTGGCTGCCCGCCCGCTGATCTGGCAGGCCTATCCGCAGGAAGCCGAAACCCATCTGGTCAAATCAGCCGCATTCCGCGACCGTTACGTGCAGACAATGGCGCCCGCGGATGCCGCAGCCTATGGTGCGCTGTTCGATGCGTGGAACCGTCATGGGGGCGATTGCGGGGCGACCTGGGCTGAGTTTGCGCGCCGTTTGCCGGCTTTTCGGGCGCATTCCGGGGCATGGGCGGCCACAGTGGCGGGAAACGGCGATCTGGCGGTGAATCTGGCTAAATTCTGTGAAGATCGGCTAGAATAGCGCGCTTTTCCGCCAATCAAGCAAGGCAGAACCTATGAAAATCGCACAGGAAATCAGGGCCGGCAACGTGATCATGCTCGGCAAGGACCCGATGGTCGTGCAAAAGGCCGAGTTTTCAAAATCGGGCCGTAACGCCTCGGTCGTCAAAATGAAAATGCGCAATTTGCTGACCGATGCGCCGAGTGAGGGTGTTTACCGCGCCGACGAGAAATTCGACGTCGTCAGCCTCGACCGCAAGGAAGTCACTTATTCCTATTACGCCGATCCGAGCTATGTATTCATGGATGAGGAATACAACCAGCACGAAGTCGACAAGGACAACATGGGCGATGCGCTCAACTATCTCGAAGAAGGCATGCCCTGCGAGGTGGTGTTCTATAACGAGAAACCGATTTCGGTCGAGATCCCGCAATCGCTCGAGCGCGATATCGAATACACGGAACCGGCGGTGCGCGGTGATACCTCCGGCAAAGTGCTGAAACCCGCAAAACTCAAAACAGGTTTCATCGTGCAGGTCCCGCTGTTCTGCTCGACCGGCGACAAGATCGAAATCGACACGCGCACCGGCGAATACCGCCGCCGCGTTTAAGAGACTGCTCTGCATTGCATGACGCCACCTGCGGGTGGCGTTTTTGTTGGTGGCGGGCCTGTTCAAACTGCCGGCGTTGCCGGCTGTACTGCGAGAGGAAATTCAGCATGACCAAGCCGATTCGCGTATTGCTGCCTGATGGCGAAAGCTATCGATTCGCCATGAAGGTCGGAACGATGGCGGAAGGCAAGCCGTTCGAACTGGTAATTCCGAAAAAATCCAATGGCGACGATGTCGTGGCGATGGCCGCCGACGTGGATGCCATACTGGCCTATAAAGCGCCATTGACGCGCGAGATCATCAATGGTGCCGGCAAGGCGCGCATGATCCAGAAGTTCGGACTTGATTGCAAAAACATTGATCTGGACGCGGCCCGTGAAAAGGGCATTCCGGTTTTTACGCGTTCATTGATCCGCAATGCCACCGTCGCCGATCATGCCATGGCATTGCTGCTGGCTTGCTCCCGCCGCCTGCTCGAATGCCACCGCGTGGTGGCAGAAGCGCGGTATCTGCAGTTCGGCTACGAACCGAAATCCACCGGCCAGGAGAACGTACACCACGGCAACTGGATCAAGGTGGAGGGCGTTGCCGACCTGCTCGAATCGACGGTAGGTATCGTGGCCTTGGGCGACATCGGATCGGAAATCGCGCGCCGCGTGCGGCCGTTCGGGCCGCGCATCTGTTATTACCAGCGCAATCGCCACGCTGAAGACGTCGAACAGTCACTGGGCGTGCACTATATGCCACTCGATCAGTTGATTGCGGAGTCCGACTACCTGGTGCTGGTGCTGCCGCTGACCCCGGCCACCGAAAACCTGTTGAGCCGCGAGCGCATCGCGCGCATGAAGCCGGGTGCCTGTGTGATCAACGTCGGGCGCGGCGGATTGATCGACGAAGAGGCGTTGTGCGACGCCCTGCGCGAAAACCGCCTTGCGGCCGCCGGGCTCGATGTGTTCCGCATGGAACCCGTGCCGCAGACCAACCCGCTGCTCAAGCTGCCGAACGTCGTGTTGTCACCGCATATGGCCGGAGGAACATCGGACCGCTACTG
Source organism: uncultured Streptomyces sp. (assembly GCA_964625665.1). GTDB lineage: Bacteria > Pseudomonadota > Gammaproteobacteria > Burkholderiales > SG8-41 > PALSA-1004. The sequence continues at coordinate 8,947 of CAZVDN010000045.1, forward strand.
GAAGGTCGATGTGGCCGGCGCCCTGGAAAACATCCGCCGCTTTATCAGCGGCGAAGGTGCTGTCGGCCGCATTGACGGTTGAACGACGCTACACGCGAAAACACCCGGCGCAGGCGCCGGGCGTGTATTTCAGAGTCCGGCCTGCGTGACGAATTTCGAAACGAGATAGGGCTCGATGGCATCGGCGCCGCCTTCTGAGCCATAGCCCGAATCCTTGACGCCACCGAAGGGCACTTCCGGCAGCGCAAACCCCAGATGGTTGATGGTCATCATGCCGGTTTCCACCTGGGCGGCGATGGCATTGGCAGTTTTCGCGGATTTTGTCCAGGCATAGGCGGCCAAACCATAGGGCAGGCGATTGGCTTCGCTCACCGCGTCATCGAATGTTTTGAACGGATTGATGATGGCGAGCGGGCCGAAAGGCTCGGTGTTCATCGCCATCGCATCGGTAGCCAGTTCAGTGATCACGGTCGGCTCGAAGAAGTTGCCTTTTTCGCCGATCGGGAATCCGCCGGTTTGCACCTTGCCGCCGTGTTTTTTCGCATCTTCGACATTGGCGACCATGGCGCTCTGGCGGCGCGGGTTGGCCAGCGTCGCCATTTTCGTCGCCGGGTCGAAACCGTCGCCGACCTTGACTGCCTTTGCGCCTTCGGTGAATTTTTCCACGAATTTTTTGTAGACGCCTTCCTGCACCAGAAAGCGCGTCGGTGAAACGCAGACCTGGCCGGCATTGCGGTACTTCATGAACGTCATGGTTTTGGCGGCCAGTTCGATATCGGCATCGTCAAAAATGATGACCGGCGCATGGCCGCCCAGTTCCATGGTGACGCGCTTCATGTGCTGTCCGGCCATCGCGGCCAGTTGTTTGCCCACCGGCGTCGACCCGGTGAACGTGATCTTGCGGATCACCGGATGCGGAATCAGATAGCTCGAAATTTCAGCAGGGCTGCCGTAGACCAGATTGATCACGCCCGCCGGCACGCCGGCATCGACGAAAGCACGCACCAGTTCCGCCGGCGAAGCAGGCGTTTCTTCGGGGGCTTTCAGAATGATCGAGCAACCTGTCGCCAGGGCAGCCGACAGTTTGCGCACGGCCTGATTGATCGGGAAATTCCAGGGGGTAAATGCGGCGACCGGGCCGACCGGTTCCTTGACGACGAGCTGATAGATGCCTTCGGCGCGGGCCGGAATCACGCGGCCGTAGGCACGGCGGCCTTCTTCGGCAAACCAGTCGATCAGATCGGCGCCGGCCAGCACTTCCAGTTTGGCTTCACCGATCGGTTTGCCCTGTTCGAATGTCATGCAGGTGGCGACCAGATCGGCGCGCTCGCGGAACAGGTCGGCGGCCTTGCGCATGATTTTGCAGCGCTCGAAGGCCGAGACTTTGCGCCATGCCTTGAAGCCCTTTTCCGCGGCTTCGAGTGCGCGGTCCAGGTCGGTCTTCTCCGCATAGGAAACCGTGCCGATCTGTTTGTGGTCGGCCGGGTTGACCACCGGGAGGACGCGGCCCGACGCCGCGGCGCACCATTGACCATCGATATGGAGAAGCGTGTTTGGATACATGTAAAAGGCCCTGTTCAGATGAAATGGGGAAAGCAGTGACGATATTCTAATGGCAATGGGTACCGTTGCCAGTGCGCTGCCATTCAGGCGCGCCGGCATCCATGAAAATCACGGCAGACCGGCGTTAGCGCCGAAGGAGGCGAAAAGAGCGCTCTGGCGGGGTGCCGGCTTCGAAATGAACCGGTGCAAGTTCCGGAACCTTGACCGCGTCGCAGGTCTTGCGCACGCGGTAGGTTTCGATCGGTGGTTTCCAGCGCGTTTTAAGCTCGCAGGTGACCTCGACACAGTCGATGCTTTTAAGCCACGAACAGACCTTGAGCTCGGAGCCGTCGGGGTTTTCGATCCGGGTCAGGTAGGGCGCGCCCTTGTAAAACGGGGCATTGGTTGCGGTTTCGCCGTGGACATCCTGCAAAACGGTAAAAAAACTGCCGTTCAGCTGCAGCAGATTCAGCACTTTCTCCATGAATACGGACACATTGTCGGTGTACGAAAAACCACCGATGACGTCTGATATCAGCCTGAATTTTCCTAGCTCCTCGGCGCCGTACTGGCCGAAGCGCTTGTCAAACAGATATCGGATCTGATTGGGGCCCAGAACCGCCGCCAGATCATGCCAGCGTTGCGCTCTGCGATCCTCAATGGAAATGGCGACGACGCTTGCCTTTTGACGCTTCAATTGCAGGCCGGTATTGGCCGGTGTGGCGGCAGGGTCAAGGTAGTCGAGCACGGCCTGACCGGCGCCGGCACCGATATCGAGCCAGCGATCGTTGGCGCCGAGGCTGGCAAGAACGTGCTCGAAATCCGGCGACAAGGCATCGACATAGGACTCGAGCGTCCGGTCGATCACATAGCCTTCGGGGCGCTGTTCTCCGCGACTCAGATAAATCTGTTGCTGTTTCGAGAGTTCCGCGTCGAACTTCGGCGCGTCGGTTTGTGCGGCGCTTGCGGAGCCTGCAAACAGCAATTTCAATATGATCAGGGTGGCCAGAGGCCGCATCAAAACCTTCATTGCCGGTTCTCCTCGCCGACCGACGGCCGGATTGTGCCGTTGCGGTTGACCGGGGGCATTCTAGCCGTGCAACGCCCGGGGTATCAAGAAGCGATCTGCACTAAAATCGCGGGGCAGAAAACATTCAACGAGAGGCTTTTCCCGCAATGATCAGATCGCGATACACGGCAATCGTGGGGCTAGGCTGCATTGTGCTGCTGTTGCTGGCCGGTGGCTGTGCGAGGATGCCGGATCTCGTTAAAACACGGATTGCACCGAAAACATTCGGCGAATTGCGCAGTTACGTCCTCGATCATGGTGCGGAGGTTGATGTTTACAGGCTGCGCGGTCCGTTCGCGGTAACCGAGCACAGCAATATCGATATCAGGTTGTCGCCATCGGAGGTCATATCGACCGATCTGTATCTGCCCGCACACAAGGAAAAGGCGCCGCTGGTCATTTTTCTGCATGGCTACGACAGCCGCAAAGAAAACCACGCTTATCAGGCGATGCATCTGGCGTCATGGGGGATGCATAGTCTGACGCTGCAGTTGCCGGCGCGCGGATCATGGCTGGCCAACGGCCGGACGCTGGCCAAATTGGTTCGTTTTATCAGTCGCTGGCCTGACATTATCGACAGCCGCATCGATGCCGGCAAGATCATACTGGTCGGTCATTCCTTTGGCGGGGCGGCTGTCTCGATCGCGCTCGGCGACGGCGCGCCGGTGGCCGGGGGAATTCTGCTGGATCCGGCCGTCGTCGGCATTGATCTGTCGAAATTACTCAGGCAGATCAATGTACCTGTAATGGTGATCGGCGCCGACGAATACGTATCCATGGCCAATAACCGGGACGTTTTCTATCGCTACGTACGGAGCGGAATCGCAGAGCTATCGGTCAAAGACGCATCGCACGAGGATGCGCAGTATCCTGCGGATACTGCTACTGCAATGGAAGACAACCAGGTGACATTTGTCAGCGCGGTGACCGCTGCGGCGTTCAGCCTGGCTGCGGGCAGTAACTTTGATTACGCGTGGAAGAGCTACGCCGATGCTCTGGCGCGCGGTGTCTTTTTCAACGCCAAAAAGAAATAACCTGCACAGCATACGGCCGCCCAAGGATGGCCGTATGCATTCGAATGGTGGAAGCGGCGGGAATCGAACCCGCGTCCGCAAGTCCTCCACAGTCAGGACTACATGCTTAGCCTGGTTATTTGGATCTCGCCTCGCGCCCGCCAACCGGCAGGCTGGCGCTTGGCCAGTCGCTTCGACGGATCCGCACGGCCAAGCGACCAAACCGTGCAGAGTAGCTGATGTAAATGACGCTGCACCCGATGTTCCGGGCCTGACCCATCAGCAGATCAGTGCAGCGTCTAGCCGGTATTAGGCGGCTAGAGCGTAACGCTCGTCGTTTGCGTTTAGTTTTTTCCAGCGGATTTACAAGGTAACTGGACCTTGGCATGCCCTGTGCTGCTTTGCTACCCACGTCGAAACCATGTCGCTCCCGGTTTCCGACCGCAACGCGCTGTCCGTTCAGTCCTGACGTTGCGTTGCTTGTGACCAGTTCATTATCCCATATCGGGGGCGTTGCCACGTTTTCAAGTGGCGTGCCAGCTTCAGGGCTTGGGGGCGGGCTCCGAATCGATATGGCCGGCCTCTTCGGAGGTTTTTTCCTCCCAGGTGCAGTCCTTTTTGTCTTTGGGCACCGTCAGGACGCCGCTGATGACGCCAAACGTGCCGCAATAGGGCATGCGGTCAACTTCGCGTGCCGTGATGCGGAAGTGGGTCTTTTCGTCTTCGATCAGCAGGGTGCCTTTGAGCATGCTGACGACAGTCCCCACGCTTGAATCCAGCCAGGTAGTGCGACCGTCGTGGGGCGCGGATTCAAACGAGCAGCGGTAGGGGCCGTTGCTGCTCCAGTAGGCGATGTAGACGGGTTTGCCGTTGGCAGTTTCCAGCGCAAACCGGGTCTGTTTTTCGTAGGGCCCGATTTTGCACTGAAGCAGTTGTTTGACTACCGGCTTTTGCCGAGGTGCGGCTTTTTTCGCAGGCTCTGCGGCGTGGCTGGCGGTGCCAGCCAGTGCCAGCAAAATGCCCAAGGTGAGTAGGCGATGCATGCGGTGTGCTCCTTATTGCGATACGGCGCAGTGAATGATCGGCAAAAGCAGATAACGGTCAGCGCGCCAAATAATGCAGCAGGTCGTGCGGATTCTCTGCCCAAAAATCCGCATCCCATTCCCGCGGCGATTTTCCATGTCCGAGGTAGCCGTAAACCGCTGCAGCGACGGCCATGCCCGCGGCGCGGCCCGCCAGCATATCTCGTTCGTCATCGCCGACATAGAGGCAATCGGCCGGCGGCACGGCGATGCGCTGGCTTGCCAGCAGCAGCGAAGCCGGATGCGGTTTGAGGTGCGGAGTGGTGTCGCCGCCGACGATGCAGGCTGCGCGCCGGTCAAGACCGAGTCCTTTGAGCAGCGGGTGGGTGAACCGCTCGGCCTTGTTGGTGACTACGCCCCACGTAATGGTGCGCTTTTCGAGTTCGGCGAGCAGTTCCGGCATGCCGGGGAACAGCCTGGTTTCACGACAGACGTTCTGCGCGTAGTGGTCGAGGAACTCGACTCGCATCGCTTCATAATCCGGATGGTCGGGCGTAACGCCGAAGCCGGCACCGAGCAGGCCGCGTGCACCGCTTGACGTCACAGGACGCGTTTTTTCGAGCGGCACGTCATCAAGGCCGCGCGTCCGCCGCATGCAATTGACCGCGTAACAAAGATCCGGCGCGGTGTCTGCAAGCGTGCCGTCGAGGTCGAACAGGACTGCTTTTACCATTTGGCGTCGATCAACCTTTTACACAATGGATGATGTAGTTGACCGAGGTATCACTGCCGAGCGCGTAGATTTTTGTCATCGGGTTGTAAGTCATGCCGGTGATCCCTTTGATTTCCAGTCCTGCGTCACGGCACAGTGCCGACATTTCCGACGGTTTAATGAATTTGGCGTAATCGTGGGTCCCGCGCGGCAGCAGGCGCAATACATATTCAGCGCCAACGACGGCAAAGAGATAGGCTTTCAGATTGCGGTTGATGGTCGAGAAAAAGACGTTGCCGCCGGATTTGACCAGGGCCGCGCAGGCTGTGACGGTGCTGGCCGGATCAGGAACGTGTTCGAGCAGTTCCATGCAGGTCACGGCATCGTAACGACCGGGTTCTTCAGCCGCGAGGTCTTCGACGGCGATGTTGCGATAATCAACCTGATTGCCGGTCTCCGCCAGATGCAGGCGCGCGACCATCAACGGCTTGGCGGCCAGATCAATGCCTGTGACCTTGGCCCCGCGAACCGCCATGCTTTCGGCCAGAATGCCGCCGCCGCAGCCGACATCCAGTACTTTCTTATCGCGCAGGGCGACTCGTGCGTCGATGTAATCGAGCCGCAGCGGATTGATGTCGTGGAGCGGTTTGAAGTCTCCCGACGGGTTCCACCATTGATGCGCGAGTTCACTGAATTTGGCGATTTCGGCCGGATCGACGTTGACGGTCATGGTTTTCAGCCTTGCAGTCGGTCGCGCCAGTAATGACTGCGCGCAATCAATTCGTTCTTGTCGAGGGATGTGAGTTGGCCGCGATCGACGACGCGTCGCCCATGCACCCAGACATCGGTGACATGTTCGCGGCCTGCGGCGTAGACAAGGTGAGAAACGGGATCGTAGCAGGGCGCAGTCGCTATCCCGGACAAGTCGACTGCGGTCAGATCGGCCAGTTTTCCGGCGGTGATTGAACCTGTGCGGTCGTCCAGCGCCAGTGCTTTGGCACCATTGATGGTGGCCATTTCCAGCGCCTGCCAGGCCGGGATCGCGGTTGCATCGTGGCTGGCTCCCTTGGCGAGCAGCGCGGCCAGTCGCATTTCCG
>CAZVDN010000046.1:0-5881 GCA_964625665.1 uncultured Streptomyces sp.
TACCAAGGCCCTTCCTCTGCGGCAGACGCTTGCCCCGCGGCGCCGATCGACAACAACAGGACTGCCGCCATGCACCGTAGCGTTTTCATATTGTTCTCCATCGGTTCAATCGACGACTTCAAGATTCAAATCGAGCTGGGATGCGGCCGAGCGCTCCTGTTTTGAACTGTTGCGGCGCTGCGCCTCGACGCCGTCGAGGTAGGCCTGCGTAACGTCCCCGGTAATGTAGTTACCGCTGAAACAGGAATCCTCGAAACCCGCAACGGCCGGATTGACCGACCGCACATCGTCGATCAGCGCGCTGAGGTCCTGGTAAATCAAATGGTCGGCACCGATCTCACGCGCGATTTGCTCGTCGTTGCGGCCGTTGGCGATCAACTCTTCGCGGGTCGGCATATCGATGCCATAGACGTTGGGGAAACGCCCCGGCGGCGCCGCCGACGCGACAAAGCCCTTGCGCGCGCCGGATTCGCGCGCCATCTGCACGATTTCGCTGCTGGTGGTGCCGCGCACGATCGAGTCATCGACGAGCATCACGTTCTTGCCCTTGAACTCCATGCCGATCGCGTTGAGCTTCTGCCGCACCGATTTGCGCCGGGTTGCCTGCCCCGGCATGATGAAGGTGCGTCCGATATAGCGGTTCTTGATGAAACCTTCGCGATACGGCAGGTTCAGTCGGTTGGCCAGCTGCATTGCCGCCGGACGGCTCGAATCGGGGATCGGTATCACCACATCGATATCGAGGTTGGCGTGCTGCCGGCGGATCTTGTCGGCAAGGCTTTCGCCCATGCGCAGACGGGTCTCGTACACGGAAATGCCGTCGATCACCGAGTCGGGCCGCGCCAGATAAACGTATTCGAAAATACAGGGGTTGAGCGACGCATTCTGCGCGCACTGCTGGGAATAAAAATGGCCGTCTTCGTCGATGAACACGGCTTCGCCGGGCGCAATATCGCGCACCACCTGAAACCCCAGCGCATCGAGCGCCACCGATTCCGAGGCGAGCATGTATTCGGTGCCGTAATCGGTTTCGAGCTTGCCGTAGATCAGCGGTCGAATGCCGAAGGGATCACGGAAAGCCAGCAGGCCGTAGCCGGCGATCATTGCGACCACGGCATAAGCGCCGCGACAGCGGCGGTGCACGCCCGACACCGCCTTGAAAATCGTCGCCGGGTCGAGTTTGTAATTCGATGCGCTTTCCTGCAATTCGTGCGCCAGCACGTTGAGCAGGACTTCGGAATCCGAATTCGTGTTGACGTGGCGCAGGTCCTGGCGGAACAGCTCGCTTTTAAGCTGGTCGGTATTGGTCAGGTTGCCGTTGTGTCCGAGCACGATACCGAACGGCGAATTGACGTAAAACGGCTGAGACTCGGCCGCCGACCATGCGGAACCGGCAGTCGGATAACGCGTATGCGCAATACCGCATGCACCGAGAAGCGAACGCATGTTGCGGGTGCGGAACACGTCGCGCACCATGCCGCCGCCCTTGTGCATGTGAAAGGTCGCGCCCTCGGCGGTGACGATGCCCGCCGCGTCCTGACCGCGGTGCTGCAAGACCAGCAGCCCATCGTAGAGCAGCTGATTGACCTGATTTTTTGCAACCACACCCATGATGCCGCACATAACGTCACCTACCCATAGTTGATGTGCTTCGATAAATCGGACGGCAACCACACTTTGACCGTGTTTGCCAATGCTTCAAGCGGCGCGCTGGTCATCGCCTGACGCCACGCCGGCGTGGTCGGCAATGCGGTGAGACCCGCGAGCAATACGATGACCGTCACAACCGCAATGCCGCGCACCAGACCGAACACCGCGCCGAGCATGCGGTCGGTCGCACCGAGACCGGCGCGCTTGATCAGGCTGGAAATGGCAATAGCCAGCAGGGTCGAGGCCAGCAGCACGATCAGAAACACGGCGAGAAATCCGGCCAGCAGGCGCAACGACTCGTTCTCGAGTGCAGCCGGCAGAAACGCCGCCGCCTGCGACGCAAAATACTGCGCAACCAGAAATGAAACCACCCAGGACGCCAGCGACAACAGTTCGCGCACGAAACCGTGAATGACGCTCAACAGGACCGATACGCCGATGATGCCCAAAACTGCGTAATCGATCCAGGTCATGGCGGTTATTTGGGGACCACGTTGCCGGTGAGCCCGAGTTCCTTCAGGCGGTCGCGCGCTTTTTCCGCGGCTTCGCGCGAGGCGAAGGGTCCTGCGCGGACCCGCGTCACGCTGCCCTTGGCCGTCGGCACCACCTCGGTATACGCCTTGACGCCGGCACCGGCGATCTGCTCGCGCATTTGCTTGGCTTTGTCGGCATCGGTCAGTGCAGCGACCTGGACGACGAAGCTCCCGCTGTCCTTGCTTTCGGCCTTGGCGGTTTTGGCCTTCGGTTTCGGCGCCGCTTCCTTGGCCGGTGCGGCCTCGGGATCGGCCGCCGCAGCTGCTTTCGCCTTGGGTTTGGCCTTGGCTTCCGTGGCCTGCTCTTTTGCCGGCGCCGCCTCGCTGTCGGGTTTGGCTTTGGCCTTCGGATCGGCCACCGCGGTTTTCGCTGCAACCGGTGCAGCCTTCGGTGCTGCCGGGGCACTTTCCTTGGGCGGTGTCACGCTCTCCCTGGCCGCCGGTGCCGCAGTCTTGGCCGGCTCCGGCGTCACGGGGGCAGCCGGCGTATCAGGGGCGGAAGCGGCCTTGGGATCGCCACCGGGCACGACCGGCACGATCTTAGAGGTGAACGTGCCGGCGTTTTGCGACGGAATCTGGATACTGATGTCCTGACTGACCGACTTCGGCTCATGATCGAGCACCATCGGCAGGAACACGGCGACCACAGTCACCAGTGCAATGGCGCCGATCAGACGACGGCGCGCGCGTTTTTTGAGTTGCAGTTCTTCTTCGCTAATCGGTGTCGCCATGACCTTGGAATCCGGAAGCCCCACCCTGTGCTGTTGATCTGCCGTTCACACGCATCTTCACGCGTTGATTTCACGCATTACCGCAGCAACGGTAAGAAACGATCCGAAAACGATGATTTTATCATCGTCCCGTGCATTTTTGCAGGCTTCGCGCCAGGCTTCTGCGACGCCGGAAAAAAGCACTGCCGGCGCCTGGGTGCCGGCCGCGCCGAGTGCTGTCTGCAGCTCGGCGGCCGTCGCAGCGCGCGGCCCTTCCGCGGTGGCCAGGTGCCAGCGCGTAAACGAATGCTTCAGTGTCGCCATCACGCCGGCGATGTCCGTGTCCTTGAGCATGGCGCAGACGGCGCCCACCTCGCCGGAGGATTTCGGCAGTTCAGCCAGATTCGCCGCCAGCACCCGCGCTGCATGCGGATTGTGCGCAACATCGAGCACCACCAGCGGGCGGCCCGGCAATACCTGAAACCGCCCGGCGACACTCGCTGTCAGGAGTCCGGCACGCAGATCAGCAGCGCTCAGCGGCAGCCGGTCGCGCAACGTATCCAGCGCCGTCAAGCAGGCGGCAGCATTCCCCAACTGGCAGGCACCGCGCAGCGCCGGCCACGGCAATCCGTTGCGATTGGTCCGCGGCCCCCAGTAACGCCACTGCCGCGGTTCGGCAACAAAGCCGAAATCGCGGTCGATCAGCACCAAATCGGCGCCGGTGGTCACCGCGTGCGCCACCAGCGACTTCGGCGGATCACTGTCGGCGCAGATCGCCGGCCGGCCACCCCGGTAAATTCCCGCCTTTTCTGCGCCGATCGCCTCCCGGGTGTCCCCGAGAAAGGCCTGATGATCGAGATCGACGCTGACAACGATCGCACAATCGGCATCGAATATGTTCACCGCATCGAGGCGCCCGCCCAATCCCACCTCGAGCACGGCGACGTCGATGCCGGCGGCGTCAAACGCCAGCATCGCCGCCAGCGTGCCGAATTCAAAATAGGTCAGTGAAACGTCACCGCGTGCCTGTTCGATGCGCGCGAAGGCGGCACAGAGGGTCGCATCATCGACGGGACGGCCGTCGATCCGGACGCGCTCGTTGTAATGCAGCAGATGCGGCGAGGTGTAGCAACCGACCCGGTATCCGCCCTGCGCCAGCATTGCCTCGAGCATCGCGCAACAGGAGCCTTTGCCGTTGGTACCGCCAACCGTGATGATCGGCCAGGCGGGCCTGATATCAAGTGCGCGGCGGACCTGTTCGACGCGATCAAGCCCGAGGGCGATCGCTTGCGGATGCAGTTGCTCGAGATAGGCGAGCCACTGCTCGAGAGATTCAGGTTTCAATGATGACGGAAGCCGCTAGGCAGCGGCGGGCTGGCGCAGCAACAGCGTAACGAGGCTCGCCAGCTTGTCACGCATTTCGCGGCGGTCCACGATCATGTCAATGGCGCCGTGTTCGAGCAGGAATTCCGACCGCTGAAAACCTGCCGGCAGCGTTTCGCGCACCGTCTGTTCAATCACCCGCGGACCGGCAAATCCGATCAACGCGCCGGGCTCGGCAATCACAACGTCGCCGATCAGCGCAAAGCTCGCGGAAACCCCGCCCATGGTCGGATCGGTCAACACCGAAATAAACGGCAGCTTCTCGGCACTCAACTGGGTCAATGCAGCGCAGGTCTTCGACATCTGCATCAGCGACAGCAGGCCTTCCTGCATGCGCGCACCGCCGCTCGCCGTAATGCACACAAACGGCAGCTTCTGCTCGACACAGACCTGCACGCCGCGCACAAAACGCTCGCCAACGACCGACCCCATGGATCCGCCAAGAAAACGGAACTCGAACGCGGCCGCCACGAGGGACACCGCCTTGACGCTTCCCTGCATCACCACCAGCGCATCTGCCTCGTCAGTGTCCTTGCGCGCTTCTTCAAGACGTTCAACATAACGGCGGCTGTCGCGGAACTTGAGTGTATCAACCGGCAGCACCTCGGCACCGATTTCAAACCGCCCCTCGGGGTCCAGCAGAAGATCGAGCCGGTCGCGCGCGGACAACCGGTCGTGATGACCGCATTTCGGGCAGACGAACAGGTTTTTTTCGAGGTCGGTGCGATACAAGACCGCCTCACAGGCATCGCACTTGCTCCACAGGCCTTCCGGCACCACCTTCTTCGGTGCACCGACGTCACGCTTGATCTTGGGTGGCAACAGCTTCTGTAACCAGCTCATGGCGTCCCCTTATTGGTGATCGATTGCCGCGCGAATTTCCCGCACCAGCACTGCCACGTTCTCGACAGCCTTGCCCGGCGTGCTTTGTTCAATGGCCTCGACGAGGCGGCTGCCGACAACCACCGCGTCGGCAACATCGGCCACCGCGCGCGCGGTTTTGCCGTCGCGGATGCCGAAACCGACGCCGATCGGAATTTTTACATGTTGACGCAGTTCAGCGATTTTTTTCTGAATGTCAGCGATATTGAGATTGGCCGCACCGGTCACACCGCGCAACGACACGTAATAAACGTAGCCGCGCGCCAGTTTGGCAATCTGCTCAACGCGCGATTCGACCGAGGTCGGCGCAATCAGGAATATCGGATCGATACCGGCGTCACCCAGCAATTTCGACAGTTTTACGGATTCTTCCGGCGGATAGTCAACGACCAGAACGCCATCGACACCCGCATCCCGCGCTGTGGCGGCGAATTTTTCATAGCCCATCGCCTCGATGGGGTTTGCGTAGCCCATCAGTACGACGGGAGTGCTGTTGTTGGTCTTGCGGAACTCCGCGACGAGCGCGATGACGTCGCGCAGTGTCGTGCCTTTTTGCAAAGCTCGCTCGCTTGAGCGCTGGATGGTCGGACCATCGGCCATCGGATCGGAAAACGGCACACCGAGCTCAATAACATCGGCACCGGCTGCAGCCAGCCCATGCATCAGCGATGCGGTCGTCGCCAGATCGGGATCGCCGGCCGTCACAAACGGAATCAGTGCCTT
>CAZVDN010000046.1:5891-14821 GCA_964625665.1 uncultured Streptomyces sp.
AGCGCGGCCAGGGTAGCGGTAATTCTGGACATGGCTTAAACAACCTTCCACAGCGACCGTTCGACTCCGGTTTCAGCCCGCCCGGTCTGGCGCGCCTGCCGGAAGTCGGCGATCAAAATTGAATGCCTGATTTCTCGGCGACCGTATGCATATCCTTGTCACCGCGGCCCGACAGATTGATCAGCAATATCTGGTCTTTTTTCATGCGCGGCGCAATTTTGGCCGCATAGGCCAGTGCGTGACTGGATTCGAGCGCGGGAATAATGCCTTCCAGCCGGCAAAGGTCATGGAATGCCTTGAGCGCTTCGTCGTCGGTAATCGCCACATACTCGGCGCGACCGCTGTCTTTCAGCCAGGCGTGTTCGGGCCCGACGCCGGGGTAATCAAGTCCCGCCGAGATCGAATGGGTCTCGATGATCTGGCCGTTGTCGTCCTGCATCAGATAGGTGCGGTTGCCGTGCAGCACACCCGGTTTGCCGGCACAAAGCGTCGCCGCATGTTTCCCGCTTTCAAGGCCGAGTCCCGCAGCCTCGACCCCGATCAGGCGCACGTTTTTATGGGTGATATAAGGATGAAAAATCCCCATTGCATTCGAGCCGCCACCGACGCAGGCAAGCACTGCATCAGGCTGGCGACCGACCATTTCTTCCATCTGGATGATCGATTCGCGGCCAATCACCGATTGAAAATCGCGCACCATCATCGGGTAAGGATGCGGCCCGGCCACAGTGCCGATGATGTAGAACGTGCTTTCGACATTGGTCACCCAGTCGCGCATCGCTTCATTGAGCGCATCCTTGAGCGTTTTCGAACCGGACTCGACCGGCACAACCGACGCGCCGAGCAGTTTCATCCGATAAACGTTCTGCGCCTGACGCTTGATATCCTCAGCGCCCATGTAAACCACGCACTCCATGCCGTAACGTGCGGCGATGGTCGCGCTCGCCACGCCATGCTGGCCCGCGCCGGTTTCCGCAATAATCCGCTTCTTGCCCAGACGACGCGCCAGCAATGCCTGACCGACCGTGTTGTTGATCTTGTGCGCGCCGGTGTGATTGAGGTCTTCGCGCTTGAGATAGACCTGCGCGCCACCGAAGTGCTCGGACCAGCGCCGCGCATGATAAACCGGGCTCGGGCGGCCGACGTAATGCTTCAACTCATATTCGAATTCCGCGCAAAACTCCGGGTCTTCGCGGTAACGTGCATAGGCGGCCTTCAATTGATCGAGCGCCTCGATCAGCGTTTCCGCAACAAAAACCCCGCCGTACGGACCGAAATGCCCCTTGTCATCGGGTAAATCACCCATCTGCATTGCGCACACCCTGAAAAAATTCCTGCATTCTCTGCGTATCCTTGATGCCCGGCGCCGCTTCGACACCGGAACTGACATCGACGGCGCAAGGCCTGACACGCTGAATTGCCGCGACAACATTCGCGGCGTTTAAACCACCTGAAAGAACGACCGGCAACGGCAACGATGCCGGAATGAGGGCCCAGTCGAAACTCGACCCCGTACCCCCGGGCGTGCCTTCGACAAAGGCATCGAGAAGCAAGCCGCGGGCGCCCTTGTACTGCAGCGCGTATTGTAGCAAATCCACCCCTGCCCTGACGCGCAGCGCCTTGATGTAAGGGCGTCCGAATTGTTCACAATAGTCCGGCGGCTCGTCACCATGAAACTGCAGCAGATCGATCGGCACCGCGCGCAATATTTCGCTGACCACAGCCGCCTCAGCGTTGACGAACAACCCTACCGCCGTCACGAACGGTGGCAGGCAACCTATGATCGCTGCGGCCTGCACCGGTTCAACGTAGCGCGGACTACGCGGATAAAAAACGAAGCCCAGGGCGTGCGCGCCCAGGGCCGCGGCCGCGAGTGCATCGCGTTCGCGCGTCAAGCCACAGATTTTCACGGCGGTTTTGTTCATGATTCAAGACCATTAGACCATAGACTGCGATTGGTTTCGGGCAGCGCATATTTCGCGTCATAGCGCACACCGGTCAGGTAAAGACCGGCCGCAGCAAATGTCGGCGCCGCCCTGGTGCGGTCGCGTCCGGCGAGCAACTCGCGCAACCACTGCGGGGGCTGGCGACCCGCACCGACGTAAACCAGAGAACCAACGATATTCCGGATCATGTGATGGAGAAACGCGTTGGCAACGAAATCAAAAACCACGTGGTTGCCACGGCGCCCGATTTCCAGTTTCTGCAAATTTCTCACCGGAGTCGCTGCCTGGCATTCGGACGCACGGAACGCGCTGAAATCATGTTCACCGAGCAGTTCAGCAGCGGCTTGACGCATCGATTCGATTTCCAATGCCTGATGGATCCATCCGACATGATTGCGATTCAGTGCGGGGCGCACCGGCTGATCCAGCAAAACATAGCGGTAACGCCGCTCCTGCGCGCCGAAACGCGCGTGAAAATCCGCATCGACAGGGCGCATCCACTGCACGGCAACAGCATCCGGCAAATGCGCATTTACACCACGCACCCACGCCGATTCCGGCCTCGAAACCTCACTGTCGAAATGCACCACCTGGCCTGTCGCATGCACGCCGGCATCCGTGCGCCCCGCGCAAATGGTTGCAACCGGGTGTCCGGCAACCTCCGCCAGTGCATGCTCGAGGGCGTCCTGCACGGCACATCCTGCAGGCTGGGTCTGCCAGCCGCAAAAGCCGCTGCCATCGTACTCAATGCCCAAGGCGATGCGTGCCATGAACTGCCCCAAAAAAAATGCCGCCCGGGCACTGCGCCGGGCGGCAGCCTTGTTTCGCGACGAAGCGGATCAGGTCAACGAATCGAGCAGCGCTTTGGCTTCCGCCTGTTGCGCCGCGTCGCCGTCCTTGATCACTTCCTGCAATATCTCGCGCGCGCCGTCCTTGTCACCCATCTCCTGATAGGCTTTTGCCAGATCGAACTTGGTTTGCACGTCGTACCAACGATCATCCTTGGCACCGCCTTCTGCGGGTGCGGGCGCTGCGGCAGCAGCCGGCTCGTCCGTCTTAGGCAGTTCGAAGTTCAGGCTGATATCGTCAAGTTTCAACTCGGGCAGCATCGCTTCCGCAGCTTCGGCAGCCGGCGCAGCGTCCGTCGGCAAATCGAGATTAAGGTCCGGCAGCAGCGGGGCATCCGCCACTTCGACCTTGGCTGATTTGCCGAGGTCGAAATCAACATTCAGCCCGCCTGCATTCTCCTGATTTTCCGGCGTCATCACCACCGTAGAATTCGGCGAGAACGCCGGCATCTCGGGAGCAGGCGCCGCATCGGGCACCGGCGCCGTCATCGCGGTCGAATCGAAATTGAAGTCGATCATGTTGCCGCCCGTGCCGGCATCAATGCTCACATTCGACTGCGTCATGTCATCACCGGCCGGCGGAGTCGCATCCAGCGTCAAATCAGGTTCCGCGCCGGCAATCGGCTGGCCTGCCGGAATGTTCAATGTGAAATCCGGCGATGCCGCAGCACTGTCTGCGACGGCACGAGCGGCACCGGAGTCGGAAGTGACATCCTGGGTTTCCGAAAGTCCTGCCAGGCCCGCCAGTTCGCCAGGCTGCATCATTACCGTCTTGCCGCCATCGACATCGAAATCCGTCTTGGTGCCGGTGGCCGTTCCATCCGGCGCCAGTTCGAGATCGAAATCCAGATCGGTACCTGCAGGACCGGACGCTGCCGGCAGTTCCGCTGCGGGCGCTGAACGGCCGGCCTCATACAGCAGATTTTCCGGATCAAGCGCGTAACCCATACCGGCCGCCTTGATCCAGTTGTCGCCGCTGCCGCTGCTCTGCAGATGCAGATCCTTGGCAACTTTCTCGAACGAATCCTTGTCCTTGCGACCCGCGTAGATCTGCAGCAGTTTGAGCTTGGCTTCTTCGTGGTTCGGATTCTTCGCCAGCGCGTCCTTCAATACCTCTTCAGCCTGCGTATCACGACCGAAATTCAGATAGAGATCGGCCTCGGCAAGAGGATCAACATCGTCAACCGAAGCTTGCGCAACCACCGGCGCAACAGCCATCGGAGCAGCGCTGGCAGCGGCGGCCGTTGCCACCTTGCCTTTAGCCACCGGGGCTTCGTCATCATCCTCAGACTTGGCACGACGACGACGCACGAATACATAGCCACCGATGCCCAGTATCGCGAGCACACCTGCACCACCGGCCATGTATAGCGGATCCGAGGTCAGTTGATCCAGCAGATCGGGTTCCGGCGACGGGGGCGGCGGTGCCACAGGCTTGGGTTTCGGCTTCGGCGCAGGCGGTGCTTCGGCCTTCGGCGCTTCGGCAGATTTCTCGGCATCCTTGGCGGGCTCAACGGCAACCGCATCCTTGGCAGGCTCTGCCTTGGCGGGGTCCGCTTTCGGGGCATCCTTGGCAGGCTCCGCCTTGGCAGCTTCCTTCGGCGGTTCGGCTTTCGCCGGTTCAGCTTTCGGAGGCTCAGCCTTGGCCGGCGCTGCTTTGCCCGCGTCCGCTTTGGCCGGATCAGGTTTGCTGCCTGGCGCTACACCTTTCAATTCCAGAAGGCGTTGCATGTCCTTGATGTTTTTTTCGAGTTGCGCGATGCGGTCGTTGGCTTCAGCCAGCGCTTTTTCGCGCACGGTGGCTTCATCCTCCAGGGCACGCATGCGATCCTTCGCAGAACCACCCTTGCCCGCCTTGCTGTTGCCCGGCGTCGCATCACCTTTGGAAAGTTTGACGACTTCCTTCGGCGCCTCTTTTGCCGCAGCCTTGTCTTCGACGGGCGCGATCTTGCCGCGCGCAACGGACCGCGATTCGCTTGCAGGCGTATCGCCGGCTGCATCGGCAATCTTCTGCCGATAGGCATTCCAGTTGGCCGCCTGTACACGCACTTCCTTGAGCGCATCCTGTGGCGCCGTTTCAACCAGTTGCTCGCGCTCGGGCACCCGCAAAATCTGTCCTGATTTCAAGCGGTTCATGTTGCCGCTGAATGCCTCGGGATTGCTGCGATAGAGCCCGAGCAGGGTTTGTTCCAGGGTCACGCCTTCCGGCTTCACATTGGCCGCAATTTTCGCCAGCGTTTCGCCGCGCTTAACAGGACCGTATTGGCGGTCCGCGGATTTCGCTGCTGCAGGCGCAGCGGCCGGTTTCACTGCGGGGGCTGCTGCCGCCGGTTTGCTCTCGGGCGCTGCCGGCGCAGCCGGGGCCGCCGCGATCGGCGCCGCTTCCGGCGCAGGCACCGCTTTGGGCGCAGTTACCGCCGGCGCCACGGGCGTAGCCACTGCCGCCGCGGGCGTAGTTGCCGGAACGTTCGGCGGATCAATCAGCGCCGTGTATTCGCGAACCAGCCGACCACGCGACCAGCTCAATTCAACGAGAATGCTGATGAATGGTTCGTTGATGGCGCGCGAGGAAGTAATCTTTGCGTAGGACTGCCCGTCAGCACGCTTCTCAATGCTCAGGCGAGCACCGATCAACGCCGGGCTGAATACGATATTGGCTTTAGTGAAAGCCTCGGGTGGCGCCAGGCGAATCGCCAGACTTGAGACCTCGTCCTTCTGCACTGAAACGAGATCAATTTCCGCAGAAAGCGGCTGCCCGAGCGCCGACAACATCGTCAGCTTGCCGAGACCTGCCGAATGACCAACCAGCGGTGCCAGCATCAAGGCGCCCGCCAAAACCCACGATTTATACGGCAATTTACGCACCGCCCGCCCTCTTATTATTTTCAGCCACAAGTAAATTAACATCAAATAGTTAGGGTTGCAAGCTCACCTTGCCTCTAACCAGTCTCGCCTATTCTGCGGCGCAGGCTGGCGAAATTGCCACCTTGCCCCGACTTTGATGGTATCGACACCCGGGATGCAGGACCCAGCGGCCTCGGCGCCGCCGAAAATTGGCTATTTTTCCAATAAAATCCGTAACATGCGGCGGAGCGGCTCCGCCGCCCCCCAGAGCAACTGGTCGCCGACAGTAAACGCCGACAGGTAATCGTCTCCCATTGCCAGCTTGCGCAAACGGCCGACAGCGATTTCCAGCCCGCCGGTGACAGCGGCCGGGGTCAGGTCCCGCTCAGAGGCTTCGCGCTTGTTTGGCACCAGCTTTACCCATTGATTGGCCGAAGCAATCATCGAGGTCAGTTCGTCGATTGGCACGTTGCGTTTGAGCTTGATGGTCAGCGCCTGGCTGTGGCAGCGCATGGCGCCGACACGCACGCACAGGCTGTCGACCGGAATGGCCGCCACGCCGAACGAGCCGCCGCGGCCGAGAATCTTGTTGGTCTCGGCGCCGCCCTTCCACTCCTCAAGCGACATGCCGTTGCCCATATCCTGGTCGATCCAGGGGATCAAATTGCCGGCCAGCGGCACGCCACGGAAGTTCTCCATCGGCAGCGACCCGTCATTCTGCTTGGCCTTGACCTTGCGGTCGATCTCGAGAATTGCCGAGGCTGGATCGGCAAGCAGGTCACGCACCTCGGCGTTCACCAGACCGAACTGGTTCAACAACTCGCGCATGTGCTGGGCCCCGCCGCCCGAGGCCGCCTGATAGGTCATGCAGCTCATCCACTCGACCAGATCGTTGGCGAACAGGCCATGCAGCCCCATCAGCATGCAGCTCACGGTGCAATTGCCGCCGATGTAATTTTTCACGCCTTTTTTCAGGGCGCTCTTGATGACATTCAGATTGACCGGATCGAGAACGATGATCGCATCGTCCTTCATGCGCAGCGTCTTCGCCGCGTCGATCCAGTAGCCCTGCCAGCCGGCGGCACGCAGTTTTTCGTAGGTCGCAATTGTATAGTCGCTGCCCTGGCAGGTCAGTATCACATCTAGTTTTTTCAGCTCGGCGATGTCCGACGCGTCTTTCAGCGGCCCGCAGTCACGCCCGATCGCCGGCCCCTTGCCGCCGACCTGGGATGTCGTAAAAAAAACCGGCTCGATCAGATCAAAATCGCCCTCGGCCTGCATGCGTTGCATCAGCACCGAACCGACCATGCCTCGCCAACCGACAAATCCCACGCGTTTCACGATTGCTGTTCCTTATTGCCGTTTCAAATGCGGCGCGTTATTGCAGCGCCGCGACCACCGCGTCGCCCATCTCAATGGTGCCGACGCGGCGTGTTTCGGTCTCGTAAATATCGGCAGTCCGGTAGCCCTGCGCAAGGACTTTTTTCACCGCCGCCTCGATGCGCCGCGCCGCCTCTTCCTGATTAAATGTGTAACGCAGCATCATGGCTGCCGACATAATGGTCGCCAGCGGATTGGCCATGTTTTTGCCGGCGATATCAGGCGCCGAACCGTGTGCCGGCTCATACAGGCCCTTGTTGTTTACGTCGAGCGAGGCCGAGGGCAGCATGCCGATCGACCCGGTCAGCATCGATGCCTCGTCGGACAGAATGTCGCCGAACATGTTGCCGGTGACGATCACATCGAACTGCTTGGGTGCGCGCACCAGTTGCATGGCGGCGTTATCGACATACATATGGGACAGGGCCACCTCAGGATATTTTTTCGCCATGTCGTTGGCGATCTCGCGCCATAGCCGGCTTGTTTCGAGCACGTTCTCCTTGTCGACGGAACACAGCTTGCGACCGCGCTTCATCGCCGCCTGGAAACCAACATCGAGGATGCGGCGGATTTCCGGCTCCGAATAAAGCATGGTATCGAAACCTTCGCGCTCGCCTGCGGCATTGTTACGACGGCCGCGCGGCGAACCGAAATAAATGTCCCCGGTGAGTTCGCGCAGAATCAGCACATCGAGGCCGGCCACCAGTTCCGGCTTGAGCGACGACGCGCTCGCCAGTTCTTCGAACAGGATCGCCGGCCGCAGATTCGCAAAAAGACAGAGTTCCTTGCGCATGCGCAGCAAGCCCTGCTCGGGGCGTTTCTCGCGCGGCAATGCGTCGTATTTCGGCCCGCCGACAGCACCGCACAATACCGCGTCCGCCTCTTTGCAGAGCTTCAGCGTGGCTGCCGGCAGCGGATCGCCGGCCGCGTCATATCCAGCGCCGCCATAGGGCGCCTCTTCAAGCTCCATCTTCAGGCCATCGCGCTTAAGGATTTCCAGCACGCGCATCGCCTGCGCAATGATTTCCGGGCCGATGCCGTCGCCAGCCAATACTGCAATTTTCATGACGTTCCTTTACACGCAACTCAGTTAAACAGCCACGGGCGCGTCTCGCGCCGCCCGGCCTCGAATACCTTGATCTTTTCGGCATGTTCGAGCGTAAGCCCGATCTCATCGAGGCCGTTCTTCAGGCAATGCTTGCGGAACGGATCGATATCGAACGAAAAATGCTCGCCGTCCGGCGTGCTGACGGTCTGCTGATCAAGATCGATGGCCAGACGGTAGCCCGGTGCGGCCTCCGATTCCTTGAACAGGCGATCCACGATCTTTGCATCGAGTTTGATCAGCAACAGCCCGTTCTTGAAACTGTTGTTGTAAAAAATATCCGCGAAGCTCGGTGCAATGACCGCCTGAAATCCGTATTGCAGCAGCGCCCACGGCGCATGCTCGCGCGACGACCCGCAGCCGAAGTTCTCGCGGGCCAGCAGAATCTGCGCCCCCTGATACCGCGGCTGATTGAGAACGAATTCCTTGTTGAGCGGGCGCTTCGAACAGTCCTGCCCCGGCTCGCCCTGATCGAGATAACGCCATTCGTCGAACAGGTTGGGGCCGTAGCCGGTGCGCAGGATCGATTTCAGAAACTGCTTCGGAATGATCGCATCGGTATCGACATTGGCGCGATCGAGCGGCGCCACCAGACCTTCGCGGGAAACAAATTTTTCCATGGCTAACTCCTGTTACAGCGTACGTGCATCGACAAAATGGCCAGCCACCGCAGCCGCGGCAGCCATCTCGGGGCTGACCAGATGCGTGCGACCGCCGGCCCCCTGACGCCCCTCAAAGTTGCGGTTGGAGGTCGAGGCACAACGCTCGCTCGGCGACAACTGGTCGTCGTTCATGCCCAGACACATC
>CAZVDN010000047.1:0-3926 GCA_964625665.1 uncultured Streptomyces sp.
ATTTCGTATTGATGGGACGCTTGTCGCCGCTCGACGGCATCGGCCCGAAGGACATTCATCTTGATCGTCTGCTTGCACGTGCCACCGACGGCGTTGTCAAAGAAGTCATTGTTGCCACCAATTTCACCGTCGAAGGCGAAGCCACCGCGCATTACGCCGCGGAAATGCTGGTGGCGCGCGGCATCAAGGTCAGCCGCATCGCGCGCGGTCTGCCGGTCGGCGGCGAACTCGAGCATGTCGACAGCGGCACGCTGGCGCAGGCAGTTTTTGAGCGTCGTGCCATCGGGCCCGCAGCATGACGCGCCCCGTTAACCGCGGTCCGCGCAGCCGTGCGGAACCGGCACCGCGCAAACCGCGTCCGACCACGCATGCCAACCGCAGCCGCGACGCCGACGGCGAAGGCGGTGAGGATGCCACGCAAAAGCTGCAGAAAATTCTGGCGCAGGCCGGATTGGGTTCGCGCCGCGCCATGGAAACGTGGATCAGCGAAGGGCGGGTGACGGTCAACGGCAAACCGGCAACGCTCGGCATGCGGGTCGGCAGCGACGACCAGATCAAGGTCGGCAATCGCATCATTCGCGCGCGCGTTGAATCGGGACTGCCGCGCGTGCTGATTTATCATAAGCCCGAGGGCGAGATTACCAGCCGCAACGATCCGCGCGGCCGGCCGAGCGTGTTCGATCATCTTCCCAAGGTTGCCGGGGCGCGCTGGATTGCCGTCGGCCGGCTCGATTTCAATTCATGCGGCCTGCTGCTATTCACGACTTCGGGTGAGCTGGCCAACCGTTTGATGCATCCGCGCTTCGAACTCGAACGTGAATATGCCGTGCGTATTCTCGGCAATTTGCACGAGGACCAGATCCAGCAGCTGCTCGACGGCATCGAGCTCGATGACGGGCCGGCGCGCTGCCTGGCCGTCGAAGCGCGCGGCGGCGAAGGTTCAAACCAGTGGTATCACGTCGTGCTGCGCGAAGGGCGCAATCGCGAGATACGCAGGATGTTCGAGCACCTGGGCTTTACCGTCAGCCGGCTCATGCGCGTGCGTTACGGACCGATCGAATTGCCGGCACGCGTCAAACGTGGCCACAGTTACGAATTGAATGCCGACGAAACGCGTCGCTTCGTCAAATGGCTCGACGCCGCGCAGGCCGCTTCCGAAGCGCACCCGGCGCCACGAGGTCGGCGCGCCTGAGCACGAACACGCAGTCATCGCCGCCGCTGGTTTCCGGCCAGATGAAGGGCAGTCCCGGGTAGGCACGTTCGAGGCGCCGGCGATGGTGTCCGATTTCAACTACCAGCGAACCCTGCGACGTCAGATGATTGGCGGCTTCCCGCAGGATGATGTTGACCAGTTCGAAGCCATCGGAACCGCCAGCCAGCGCCATTGCCGGTTCGCGCCGGTATTCGGGCGGCAGGCGGCGCATGGTTGCCGTCGTCACATAGGGCGGATTGCTGATAATCAGATCGTAGCGTTTTTTGCCCAGAGCGGAAAACAGGTCCGACTCAACCGGACGGACGCGTTTTGTCATGCGATGACGGGCGATATTGCGACGGGCAACCTGCAGGGCGGGTGAAGACAGATCAACGGCGTCCACTTTGGCGTTGCGAAACACTTTGGCGAGAAGAATCGCGAGACAGCCCGATCCCGTGCAGAGATCGAGCGCCCGCTGCACGGTGTGCTTTGTTTCTATCCAGGGCGAGAGTTTTTCGGCCAGCAATTCAGCGATAAAAGACCGCGGCACGATGACGCGCTCATCAACGAAAAAGCGCAGGCCCTGCAGCCAGGCTTCGCCGGTCAGATAGGCCGCCGGACGGCGCGTTTTTATGCGTGCAGCGATGAGCGCCATCGCTTTGGCGCAGGCCGCAGCCGAAACCGGCTTGTCGCGGGGAACGGTATCGACCCGCGCGAGCGAGAGGCCGAGAGCGTGTGCGACCAGCACCAGGGCTTCTTCCGCATCATCCAGCGTGCCGTGACCATAGGTCAGATTCGCGCGGGCAAGCGCGCGCGTGGCTTTGGCAAGCAGGGCGGCGAAGGTGGTCATACAGGAGAACGGCGCGTGACGAACGCGACGCTCAAACCATGTCGAGGTTGAGTTTGATGCTGCTCAGGTCGTCGGCCGGGGCGCTGGGCGCGCCGGTTTGCGAAGGCACATCATTTTTGCCGGCATCGGTCGCCGAGTCGGCGTTGGCCAGCGCATTTTCGATGGTGATCTGGCCGCTGCTGTAGAGCTGGTAGAGCGATTGCTCGAAGGTCTGGCTGCCGGGCGCCAGGCTCTGTTCCATGGCGTCCTTGATTTCGTTGATCTCGCCTTTTTTGATCAGTTCGGCGATGTGCGCAGTGTTCTGCATGATTTCGATTGCCGGAACACGGCCGCCGTCCTTGCTGCGTACCAGCCGCTGCGAGATGACGCAACGCAGGCTGATCGCGAGGTCGGCAAACAACGCATCTCGCGCCTCGCGCGGGAAAAAATTGATGATGCGGTTCAATGCGTGATAGCTGTTGTTCGCATGCAGCGTCGACATGCACAGATGGCCGGTCTGGGCGAACAGCAGGGCGCTTTGCAGCGTCGGCTTGTCGCGGATTTCGCCGATCATCAAGAGATCGGGCGCTTCGCGCATGGCGCTGATCAGCGCGTCGTCATAGTACAACGTGTCCATGCCGACTTCGCGCTGGTTGACGATCGACTTCTTGTGTTTGTAGGAAAACTCCATCGGGTCTTCGATGGTCAGGATGTGGCCCGTTTTGGTGGCATTGCGGTAATCGATCATCGCAGCCATCGAAGACGACTTGCCCGACCCGGTGGAGCCGACGATGATGATCATGCCGAGCTTTTCCATCACGATGTCTTTGAGCACCGAGGGGAGCTTCAGCTGTTCGATTGTCGGAATGTCCGGCTTGATGAAGCGGATCACCATGGCCACGGCGCCGCGCTGCTTGAAAATATTGACGCGGAAGCTGCCGAGTTCGGCGCGACCGACGGCAAAATTCATTTCAAGCTTTTCTTCGAATTCCCGGATCTGCGCTTCGGACATCAGCTCGTAGCAGATTTTTTTGCAGGTCGGTGCATCAAGAATCTGGGGATTGACCGGCATCACCACGCCGTTGATCTTGATCTGGATCGGCGCGCCGACCGTGAAGAACATGTCCGACGCCTGCTTTTCGGACATCAGTTTGAACAGCGGATCGACGAACATGGCCATCGTCAGCGCTTCAGGATCGACTTGATGCTGCCGAGAAAGCTTTTGGTGGGGTCGCTGACGTCGTCAAGCGGCGCCTGCTGGGGTTGGGGCTGGGGCGGGCGCGAAACCGGCGGCCGCGTTTCTGCGTCCGGGCGCGGCACGCGCGGGGCGGTGGCACGCATGGATTCCTGGTGCCGGCCCAAGGTGCGGAAGTTGTTCGGCTTGGCGATGATGACTTTGCCGAGTTCTTCGAGCACTTCCTTGTTGAATTCGTCGAATTCGTAAATATTGGTGAATTCGCCGAGCTTCTCGAGGTTCTTGCAGACGATTTTGATGCGACCGTTTTCAAGATCGCCGATCATGGTCACCATGACGGGCACTTCGCAGTTGATGGTGAAGATGCCGCGCTCGGTATAGCCGCGCTCGTTGCGGACTTCCTTGAGGTCGAACTTCAGGTTGTTCGTCCACAGGTGCTCGCGCATGCGCTGCACAACCGGATCGGTCTGTTTTTCGATGGTCAGCTTCTGGTCCGACCCGCAGCGAAAGCGCAGCACAATCGCTTCAATGTAGTCTTTGTGGTCGAGCGTCAGGCGCCGGCCGTTGACGTTGTAATCGGACTGGTGGAGACCTTCGAGCTTGCTGGCACCGCCCTCCAGGTAATACACCCGGGTGATCGACGGTTTGATGACGTTGAGCGAATTGAACAGCTCAACCCAGTAGTGCAGGGCGTCCTTCAGCTTGGCGTG
>CAZVDN010000047.1:3936-4350 GCA_964625665.1 uncultured Streptomyces sp.
CTGATTGATTTCCTCCTGGGAAACCTGCTCTTTCTGCCGCAGGGTGTCAGCCTGCTGTTTTAAATCGTCGAGTAAGCCCATTGCTGCCGGTAACTCCTGTCAAATCAACGGGTATTGTGCCGTTTTTTAGCCGGCTTGGAAAGTGCAATACCGCCGCAGCGCGCGCACTTCAGTCGCTGCGCAAAAGCTCGTTAATGCTCGTTTTTGCACGGGTTTTTGCATCGACCCGCTTGACGATGACAGCGCAATACAACTGGCATTTGCCGTCGCTGCTCACGTACGTGCGGACGTGCTGCTGGTGGATGAAGTGCTGTCGGTCGGCGACATGGCTTTTCAGCAGAGATGCCTTGCGCGAATGAACGAGCTGCGCGAGGCAGGTGCGACGATCGTGTTTATTTCGCACAATTTGTGGAG
>CAZVDN010000047.1:4360-10016 GCA_964625665.1 uncultured Streptomyces sp.
CGGCAGGGTGCCCGGGACCACGACTGAACCGCTGGGGACGCGGCCGTAGATGACCTCACCGCTGGCACGGTCATAAATCTTCGTGCTCTGGCCGATAAACACACCCATCGAAATGACCGAGCCCTCTTCAACGACCACGCCTTCGACGATTTCCGAGCGAGCACCGATGAAGCAGTTGTCTTCAATAATCGTGGGGTTCGCCTGCAAGGGTTCCAGCACACCGCCAATGCCGACGCCACCCGACAGGTGCACGTTTTTGCCGATCTGGGCACAGGACCCGACGGTCGCCCAGGTATCAACCATGGTGCCTTCGTCCACATAGGCGCCGATGTTGACGTAGGACGGCATCAGGATGGCGTTTTTCGCGATAAAGACGCCGCGGCGGACCATGGCAGGCGGCACGACACGGAACCCGCCGCGCACGAAGTCCTCGCGCGAGTATTTGGCAAATTTCCCGGGAACCTTGTCGAAATACTGCGTGGCTGCTCCGGCCAGCGGCACGTTGTCCTCGATGCGGAAAGACAGCAGCACGGCCTGCTTGATCCATTGATGGACCGTCCATGCGCCGTTGATTTTCTCCGCGACGCGCAGTTTGCCGGCATCCAGTCCGTCGATGACTTCCTTGACGGCAGCGCCGACGCGCGCGGGCGTGGTGCCGGGGGCGAATTCAGCGCGCTTTTCCCAGGCTTGCTCGATGGTGGTTTGCAGTTCGCTCATGATATTTTTCCGTCCAGATGATCAATTGCGGGAAATGAAATCGGCAATGCGCTGTGCTGCTTCGGCACATTCGGCCGTCGATGCGACCAGCGCGACGCGCACAAAATTGCGGCCGGGGTTGGTGCCACGCGCTTCGCGCGCCAAGTAGCTGCCGGGCAGCACCGTCACATTGAACTGTTCGAAGAGTTCACGTGTAAATGCGGTGTCGTCGCGGCGCGTGTCAATCCAGAGGTAGAAGCCTGCATCGGGCATTTGCACGCCGGGCGTCTTGCCGAGAATGGACATTGCAGTCTCGAATTTGTCGCGATAGAGGCGGCGGTTTTCGATCACGTGCGCCTCGTCTTTCCACGCAGCAATGCTTGCGGCATGGATCGGCGGGCTCATGGCGCAGCCCTGATAGGTGCGGTAGAGCAGATATTTTTTCAGGATCTGCGCGTCGCCGGCGACGAAGCCGGAACGCATGCCGGGGCAGTTCGACCGTTTCGACAGGCTGGAGAACACCACCAGCCGCGGATAACCCGTGCGGCCGAAATGCTGCGCGGCCTGCAATGCGCCGATCGGCGGATTTTTTTCGTCGAAATAGATTTCTGAATAGCATTCATCGGAGGCAATGACGAAGCCATAACGGTCGGAGAGGTCGAACAGCGCCTTCCACTCATTCATGTCCATGACACGGCCGGTCGGGTTGCCTGGCGAACAGACGAAAATCAGCTGTGTGCGTTTCCAGACTTCCTCGGGCAACTGCGAATAATCGGCGGAAAAATTGTTCGCCGGCAGGTTATGCAGGAACTGCGTTTCCGCGCCGGCAAGCAACGCCGCGCCTTCGTAGATCTGGTAGAACGGGTTAGGCACCACCACCGCGGGCCGCGGTTTGCTGCGGTCGACGATTGTGTGGGCAAAGGCATACAGCGCTTCGCGGCTGCCGTTGACCGGGATGATTTCTGTCTGCGCGCTGATTTCTTTCAAGCCATAACGATTTTTCAGCCAGTCGGCAATCGCCACCCGCAGGCCTTCGGCGCCCAGCGTCAACGGGTAAACTGCAAGGCCGTCCAGGTTGTCGATCAGGGCCTGCCGGATGAACTGCGGCGTCGGGTGCTTGGGTTCGCCGATATAGAGGCTGATCGGCTTAAGCTGCGCGTTTGGTTTGGCCCCCTCGAGCAGGCTGTTGAGCTTCTGAAAGGGGTAACTCTGCAGGCGATCTAGATCGGGATTCATGCGCGCTTCAGGCAAAGCGTTAATTATACGGGGGTTGCGGCGCCCGTCACAGCCGGCGCGGCGTCACGGCGCCTAGCGCACGCTGGGCTGACTGGGGATCGCGTCGAGGTCGACCGCCGGCAGGGGCCGCCAGCCGCGCTTGCGTGTTTCTGCGACGACAGTTGTGAAAATACCGCCGCGGACGAAAAAGCGTGCCGTGAGCCGCATGAAGCGGGGCCGCGTAGCCGCCGCAAGGTCATCAAGGATTTTGTTCGTCACCGCCTCGTGGAACGCGCCCTCGTTGCGGTAGGACCAGATATAGAGTTTCAGGCTCTTCAATTCGACACAGGTGCGATCGGGCACGTAATCGAGGTAGAGCGTGGCGAAATCAGGCTGGCCGGTTTTCGGGCACAGGCAGGTAAACTCCGGTATTTCCATGTGAATCCGAAAGTCGCGGCGCGGTTGCGGATTCGGGAACGTGTCAAGGGCTTTTTTGGGCTTGCTGGGCATTAGGGCAGGCGGGACAATTCGGTTAAAATGGCTGGCTTGATTCGCCTCGAATTATAACTCTCCATAGAAGAAAAAATTGCGCCTCACTGAAATCAAACTGGCCGGATTCAAATCCTTTGTCGATCCGACGCATATTCCGGTCCCGGGCCAGCTCGTCGGTATTGTGGGCCCCAATGGCTGCGGCAAATCGAACATCATTGATGCCGTGCGCTGGGTGCTCGGTGAATCGTCGGCGAAGCACCTGCGCGGCGAAACCATGCAGGACGTGCTTTTCAACGGCTCGGGCAACCGCCAACCGGTCAATCGCGCCAGTGTCGAGCTGATTTTCGACAACAGCCTCGGCAAGGCCGGCGGCCAGTGGGCCTCGTTTGCTGAAATTTCAGTCAAACGCCTGCTCGAGCGCGACGGCGATTCGTCTTATTACATCAACAATATTCATGTGCGCCGGCGCGACATCGCCGACATCTTCCTCGGCACCGGTGTTGGTGCACGCGCTTACGCCATCATTGAACAGGGCATGATTTCGCGCATCATCGAAGCGAAGCCCGAAGAACTGCGCATATTTCTGGAAGAGGCAGCCGGCGTTTCCAAATACCGCGAGCGCCGCAAAGAGACCGAAGCACGCCTGTCCGATACGCGCGAGAACCTGTTGCGCGTCGATGACATCCGCACTGAACTCGAAAAGCAGCTGGAGCACCTGCGCGCTCAGGCCGAAGTGGCCAGTCGTTATCACGAGCTGCAGGACCAGCTGCGCTTTTCGCAGAACCTGATGTGGCTGCAGAAGAAACGCGAGGCCAGTGCCACGCGTGAACGCTGCGGACGCGACATCGAAAAACTCGGGGTCGAGCTTGAGGCACAGACCGCAAAATTGCGTGAAACCGAGGCTGCACTGGAGGAGTTGCGCCAGCGCCATCATGCCGCCGGCGACGCCGTGCACGACGCACAGGGGCAACTCTACGAAACCAACGCCGAATTCGCCCGCGTCGAACAGCAGATCCAGCATGTGCGCGAGAACCGCCAACGCATCGAGGCGCGGCTCTCAGACCTGCGCAACCAGTTGTCGCAAGGCCGTTCCCAGCTGGAGGCCCAGCAAACCAGCCTCGACGAGTGGCGCGCAGAAGAAGGGCGTGCGCAGGCGTCGGTGGAAACGACGCGCGCAGCCTGGCAGGAAGCCAGCGAGCAGTTGCCGGTGGTCGAGCAGGCCTTTCGCGATGCGTTGAGCGGCCGCGACAGCCTGCAAGGCAGGGCTGCCGAAAATGCCAATGCCTTGCAACTCGAGCAAACGCGCTGCGAGCACGCGCTGAAAATTCTGGCCCAGCTGGCGCAGCGCGAACAGCGTTTGCGTGAAGAGAAAGCCGCCTTGCCGGCGCCCGATGATGCGGAGTTTCAGCGCCTGAGCGCGGCGCATGCCGAACTCGAGGCGCGCCAGCATGATCAGCGCGCGAACCTTGATGCGCAGGAAGCGCGCGTGCCTGAGCTCGATGCGGCGCTGCGCGGCTGTGCCGCCGCAGTCGAAGCGGCAGCACAGCAGGCTGCCTCACTGGAGGCGCGCATCAGTGCCTTGCGCCAGATTCAGGACCGCATTGGCCGCAGCGAGAGCATGGACGGCTGGTTGACCTCGCACCAGCTTGATAGCTCGCGCCGCCTCTGGCAGGACGTCGAAATCGACAGCGGCTGGGAAGATGCGCTGGAAGCCGTTCTGCGTGAGCGCCTCAACGGTATATCGCTGGGTAACCTCGAAGAGGCCGCACGCTGGGTTGGCGAACTCCCGCCAGGCAAGATGACCGTGTTTGCGGGCGACGGCGAGGCAACACCGGCGCCAATGGTCTTGGGCGAATTGCGCCCGCTGGCGAGCTGTGTGCGCGGCAAGAACGCAGCGGCGACGGCGGCATTGAACGACTGGTTGCACCAGGTTTACGTGGTGGCCGACCGCCATGCCGGGTTGGCTCAGCGCCAGCATTTGCCGGCCGGCGCCATGCTGGTTTCGGCCGACGGTCATGTCTTTACCCGCCACAGCGTCAGCTTTCATGCGCCGGATTCCGATCTGCACGGGGTGCTCTCGCGCGAACGCGAACTCGAAGGCCTCGCCACGCAGCTCGCCGCGCAACAGGATGAGCTGGCGATGCAGCGCGCGCGCAATGCCGATGCCGATGCTGCGTTCGAGCAGCACCAGGCCATGCTGGCAACCATGCGCGTCGAACTCGATGAAACGCGGCGCAGCTGCCACGAAGCCGAACTGGAAATTACGCGCTTCTCGGAGCAGGCGCAGCGAGTCACGCAGCGCGGCGAGCAAATTGCCGCTGAACTGGCCGAAATCGATGCGCAGACCGGGTCAGAGCGTGCTCAGCACGATACGGCTCAGTCAAGCGTTCAGCAATATGACAAGCAACGTATTGAGTTGCAGGGGCAGCTTGCGGCCGCGCAGACTGCGCACGGGGAAGCGGAAGCAGCGCTTGCGCGGCAGCGCGAGACTATACTGCTGGCGGACCGCGCGGCGCAGGAAGCGAGCTTTCATCTCAAAACCTGCAGCAACAAGATTGCCGAGATCGACAACGCCATGCGTCTGGTGCGTGAAAACGTTGCCACGGTCGAGGCGGGCATCGGTCGCGATGAGGCTGAGGTGGTCGGACTCGATGAGACGCCGCTGACGACCGAACTCGATCGCGTGTTGCAGATCCGCACGCAGAAGGAACAAGCTGTTGCCGCGGCGCGCGATGCGCTGGAAGAAGCGGAAACCTCGCTGCGCCAGACCGAACAGGACCGTCTGCTGATCGAGCAGGGGCTTGATCCGATCCGCGAGCGCATCAACGACGCCAAACTGAAGGAACAGGAAGCGCGCCTGACCGAAGAACAGTTCGCCCAGCAGCTTTTTGACGTCAATGCCAACGAAGCCGAACTGGAGCCGCACCTCGAAAAAGGCAAGCGGTCGAGCGCGCTGCAGGCGGATATCACGCGGCTGACCAACGAAATTTCCACGCTCGGCGCCGTCAATCTGGCGGCACTGGATGAGCTTGAAACCTCGGAGCAGCGCAAGGAATATCTCGATTCCCAATCGCTCGATCTGAACACCGCACTGTCCACGCTGGAAGATGCCATTCATCGCATCGACCGTGAGACCCGTGACCGTCTGCAACATACCTTCGACGTCGTCAACGGCCATTTCGGCGAACTGTTCCCGTCGCTGTTTGGCGGCGGTCAGGCGCGACTGGTGCTGAGCGGCGAGGAAATCCTCGAC
>CAZVDN010000047.1:10026-13743 GCA_964625665.1 uncultured Streptomyces sp.
CGCCGGCGTGCAGGTGATTGCACAGCCGCCGGGCAAGAAAAACAGCTCGATCCATCTGTTGTCGGGCGGCGAAAAGGCACTGACGGCGTTGTCGCTGGTGTTCGCCATGTTCCAGCTGAATCCGGCACCGTTCTGCCTGCTGGATGAGGTCGACGCACCGCTTGACGACAGCAATACCGAACGTTTCTGCAAGCTGGTTCAGCAGATGTCGGGCAATTCGCAGTTCATGTTCATCAGTCACAACAAGATCACCATGGAAATGGCCAATCAGCTGATCGGCATTACCATGCAGGAGGCCGGTGTCTCGCGCGTGGTTGCGGTGGACATCGAAGAGGCCATGAAGCTCGCCGAAGTTGCCTGAGCCGATGAGCGACCTGCAAATCAGCCTGCTTGCCATCGGTGCCCTGATGGTCGCCTGCGTCTACGCTTTCAACGTCTGGCAGGAACGCCAGTTGCGGCGGCGCACCGAAGAGGCGTTTGCCCGTGAACACCCCGATGTCCTGCTGGGCGGCGGGGGCGCCACGGAAACGCAACGGGTCGAGCCGACGATTAACCTGACGCCGGTTGAAAGCGCTACTGTTGTTCCGCCGG
Organism: uncultured Streptomyces sp.; assembly: GCA_964625665.1. Lineage (GTDB taxonomy): Bacteria > Pseudomonadota > Gammaproteobacteria > Burkholderiales > SG8-41 > PALSA-1004. Next base: position 10,618 of record CAZVDN010000047.1, read on the forward strand.
TGACAAAGGCAGCGACGCCTGCTATGGCGGTCGATCCGGTGATCGACTTTGTTGTCGAGGTGCAATTGCCGGCGGCCGCTGACGGTGCGGCACTGCGCGACGAGTTGCGCGGGTTGATGGCGGAAACGGGCAAGTCAGTTCTGGCAGAGGGGTACCTTGAAACCAGCGGCGACTGGGCCGATGCCGGCGGCGGCCTGCAATTCGCGCGTTTGCGGTTTGCCTTGCAGATTTCCAACCGCGGCGGCTGCGTCTCAATCAATCAACTCGAGGCGTTTCGCGCGGCAGTGGCCGACTGGGCGGGGCAGCAGCAGGGCGCCATCAAATCACTCGACTGCGATGCGGTTCACGCGATGGCGGTTCAACTCGACCGCTTTTGCGCAGACGTCGATATTGCAATCGGCGTAAACGTGGTGACGGCCGATGGCAGCCCTTTCACTGGCACGCAGATTCGCACGCTTGCGGAGAAGCAGGGATTGCGTCTTGAGCCCGAAGGCGTGTTTTACGCCCGTGGCGCAGGCGGCGAGGTGCTTTATTCGCTCGACAACCACGAACCGATGCCTTTCGTGCCGGAACAAATGCGCGCTCTGAACACACGCGGCGTCACCTTTCTGCTCGACGTGCCGCGTGTGACGAACCCGCTGGAAGTGTTTGATGCCATGCTGAACGTCGCACGGGTGTTTGCAGCGGATCTCGATGGCACGCTGGTTGACGACAACCGTGCGGAACTGACAGACGCCGCCATTGCGGCGATCCGCAAACAGCTCGAAGGCATTCTCGTCAAAATGGAGGCGGGACGCATCGCCGCCGGCGGCGTGCGGGCGCTGCGCCTGTTCGGTTAATGGCTCCTTCGGCGGGCACCCGCGAGCGCGTATCGGAATTGCGCGCCCGAATCGAGCAGCACAATCACAGTTATTACGTTCTCGACCAGCCGACGATTTCGGACGCGGACTATGACGTTCTGTTTCGGGAATTGCAGGCCCTCGAAGCGGCACATCCGGAACTCCTGACAGCGGACTCGCCGACGCAACGTGTCGGCGCCGCACCATTGGCCGCTTTTGCCGAAATCCGGCACACGACACCCATGCTTTCGCTGAACAATGCATTTTCAGCCGAGGAGGTCGAGGCCTTCGACCGTCGCGTACGCGAGGCGTTGGGCGACGCCGAAATCGATTACGCCTGCGAGCCGAAATTCGACGGCCTGGCTATCAGCCTCGTGTACCGGAACGGCTCGCTGGTGTCGGGCGCTACCCGGGGCGATGGCACGACCGGCGAAGATGTGACAGCCAATTTGCGCACCGTCCGGTCTATTCCCTTGCGATTGCGCGGCGCGCGGCCGCCGCAGCACCTCGAAGTGCGCGGGGAAGTACTGATGATGAAGTCGGACTTTTTGCGCATGAACGAGCGCCAGGCCGAACGTGGCGAGAAGACCTTTGCCAACCCGCGCAATGCGGCGGCGGGGTCGTTGCGTCAACTCGATCCGCGAATCGCGGCGACGCGGCCACTGACATTTTTCGCCTACGGCACGGATGCAGCCGAAGTCGTCGGCGCAAAACGCCATTCGCAGACATTGGATGCGTTGGCCGACTGGGGCTTTCCGGTCACCGCGGAACGGCGCATCGCGAAAGGACTTGCCGGCGTGCTCGATTTTTACCGCGAGATCGGCGCGCGGCGTGCGGCACTGCCTTTCGACATCGACGGCGTCGTTTACAAGGTGGACTCGCTGGCGGCGCAAAATACCTTGGGTTTTGTTTCGCGCGCGCCGCGTTTTGCGCTCGCCCACAAGTTCCCCGCGGAAGAGGCCCTGACCACGGTCGAGGCCATCGACGTGCAGGTCGGCCGTACGGGCGCACTGACGCCGGTTGCGAGGCTTCAGGCTGTGTCGGTCGGCGGCGTGACGGTGACCAATGCCACGCTGCACAATGAAGACGAAGTCCGCCGCAAGGATGTGCGCGTCGGCGATACCGTGGTGGTGAGGCGTGCCGGCGATGTGATCCCGGAGGTAGCACGGGTCGTTCCGGAGAAGCGGCCGGCGCACGCCAAGCCTTTCGTTATGCCGGCCTGCTGTCCGGTGTGCGGCTCGGCGACGCGCAAGTCCGAGGACGAAGCCGTCACGCGCTGCACGGCCGGGCTTTTTTGTCCGGCGCAACGCAAACAGGCATTGCTGCATTTTGCGGGGCGGCGCGCGATCGATATCGAAGGACTGGGCGAAAAAATCGTCGATCAACTGGTCGAGCGCGGGTTGGTCACGACGCCGGCTGACATATATCGGCTGGATGCAAAAACCCTTGCCGACCTTGAGCGCATGGGCGAGAAGTCTGCAGCCAATCTGGTTGAATCAATCCGCAAAAGCATGCAAACAACGCTGGCACGGTTTGTTTTTGCGCTGGGCATCCGTAATGTCGGTGAAAGTACGGCTCAGGATCTGGCGCGCCACTTTGGCGGTATTGATGCGATATCGTCGGCCAGCGTGGAGGCGTTGCTGCAGGTGCCGGATATCGGGCCGGTTGTTGCGCAAAGTATTGCCGGATTCTTTGCCGAGCCGCACAATCGCGCCGTGGTGAGCGATCTGCTGTCGGCGGGCGTGCATTTTGAAGAGGTTGCCGCGCGGACGGTGAAGACCGATGGCCCGGTCTACGGCAAGACGTTCGTGCTGACCGGTGCATTGCCGACATTGACCCGCGATGAGGCGACGCAACGTATCCGTGATTGCGGCGGCAAGGTCACCGGCAGTGTTTCGAAGAAAACAGATTATGTGGTTGCGGGCGCTGATGCCGGCAGCAAACAGGAAAAAGCCCTGGAACTGGGCGTGACGATTTTAGATGAGGCTGCATTGCTAGAACTCCTGCAGCAATCGGGTGAAACATGAGCGTGATTCGCAAAGCGGTTTTTCCGGTGGCGGGGCTGGGCACCCGTTTTCTGCCCGCAACCAAGGCCAGTCCCAAGGAAATGCTGCCGGTGGTGGACAAACCGCTGATCCAGTACGCGGTCGAGGAGGCCGTTGCAGCGGGCATCACGGAGATGATTTTTATTACCGGTCGCAGCAAACGCGCGATCGAGGACCACTTCGACCGTGCTTTTGAAGTCGAGACCGAACTGGCCGCGCGCGGCAAGGCCGAGATGCTCAAG
>CAZVDN010000047.1:13753-14493 GCA_964625665.1 uncultured Streptomyces sp.
GAGATCCTTCCGGCAAGCATCAAATGTATCTACGTGCGTCAACCGCAGGCTCTGGGACTCGGTCACGCCGTCCTTTGCGCCTTGCCGGTCGTCGGGGATCAGCCGTTCGCAGTCATTCTTGCCGATGACCTGATCCATGGCCGGCCGCCGGTAATGAAACAGATGGTCGATTTGTATGCGAAGCAGCAGTGTTCGCTGCTGGGCGTGCAGCGCGTGGCGCGTGCGGAAACGCGTCAATACGGCATTATCGCGCCGGGCACGCGCCGCGGCGCCGTGCACGAGGTCAAGTCGATTGTTGAAAAGCCGCTGCCTTCAAAGGCGCCGTCCACGCTCGGTGTGGTGGGGCGCTATGTGCTGACGCCGCGTATTTTCCACCATTTGCAGAGGGTTAAGCCCGGCGCGGGCGGCGAAATTCAATTGACCGACGCAATCGCGTCGCTGCTGAAGGAAGAAACCGTGCTGGCTTATCCGTTCGCAGGCGTGCGCTACGACTGCGGCAGCAAACTGGGCTATCTGAAAGCCAACGTTGCGTTCGGTTTGCGCCATCCGGAAATCGGTCGCGGGCTCGCGGCGCATTTAAAAACCTTGCAACGGAAATAGCAACGATGCTCGATCCGATTCTCGCGCGCGAAGTATTGCGCAACGCAGAGCTGATTTGTGATGAGCAGGTTGTGCATGGCGCACTGTTGCGCATGGCCGGCGAAATCGAGCGCACGCACCAGTATCTGGCCTCCCTGCGC
>CAZVDN010000048.1:0-3463 GCA_964625665.1 uncultured Streptomyces sp.
CACCCAGCGGATGGGTGATTTCAAGCAGCGGCAGTTCGGGCACGCCGAATGTGCGTGCCTGGGCCTTGCCCAGCTTGAGGAACGGTCCTGAATAAATCACGGCCGTCGTCAGTCCGCGTTTGCGGAGCTCTGCCATGTCGTGGACACTCCACGACGTGCAGGACCCTCAATCGGCCATTGCGCTGATTACAAAATCAGCTTCGGCCTCCAGCTTGTCGAGTACGTTTTTCGGCGCCGGCGTGCTCGGGTTGTTCTTGCGCAGGGCGACGACCGGAGCCACCGGCATCATCTTGCGGATGTTCTCGACGACAAAGGCAAGCAGGTGATCGGCATTGCCCTTGGTGTTGTCGAGCGTGCCGAGGCGGATGCCCTTGGTGGATGTCGTCACGGCCCGCTTTTCGCCGGCGGCGCCGAATTGGTGCGGCGGCGCCTCCGGTGAAATCAGAAATACTTTTTCAGCCATTGGATCCTCTTAGACTCGTTCGATGATGACGGCCATGCCCTGCCCGCCGCCGATGCACAGACTGGTCAGCGCATAACGGCCTCCTGAACGCTGCAACTGGCGCGCCGCCGTCAATGCAAGGCGTGCACCCGACGCCCCCAGCGGATGGCCGACGGCAATTGCACCGCCGTTCGGATTGACGCGCTTGTCGTCAAATCCGACCCCGAGGCCTTTGAGGCAGGACAACACCTGCGCCGCGAATGCTTCGTTGATTTCAATAATGTCCATGTCCTTGATCGTCAGGCCGGCGCGGTCCAGCGCTTTTTTCGACGCAGCAACCGGGCCAATGCCCATGATGTGCGGCGGAACACCGGCGGAGGCCGTGGCGACGATGCGGGCAATCGGCTTCGAGCCGGCTTTTTCACCGGCTTTGAGATTGCCCATCATGATGGCCACTGCGCCGTCGTTGACGCCCGATGCGTTGCCCGCCGTGGTGACCCCGCCTTCATAGAGGGGTTTCATCTTGGTCAGTGTTTCCATATCGGTGGCCGGACGCGGATGCTCGTCATCGGCAACCGGCGGCACCGGCCCTTTGCGTGTCGGCGGCAATTCAACCGGTGCAATTTCGCCCTTGAAGAAGCCGTCGGCCTTGGCCGCGGCAAATTTTTGCTGCGACCACAGTGCGAACTTGTCGGCCTCTTCACGCTTGATGCCGTATTCGCGTGCCAGATTATCCGACGTCTGCGGCATCTGGTCGTCGCCGAATTTCTTGGTCAGTTTCGGATTGGAAAAACGCGGGCCGATGGTGCTGTCAAAAATGCGCATTTCGCGGCCAAAGGGGCTTTCGCTCTTGGCGAATACAAACGGCGCACGGCTCATGCTCTCGACGCCGCCGACGAGGAACACATCGCCCTCGCCTGCAGCCAGCGCATGTGCACCGTAAATGATCGAGCCGAGACCGCTGGCGCAATTGCTTTGCAGAACAGTGCCCGGAATTTCAATCGGCAGTTCGGCCGAAAGGCCGGCATGGCGCGCCACGCAACGCGCGTCTTCGCCGGCCTGATTGGCGCAGCCGAGAACGATGTCTTCGATCTGCTCGGCCTTGAACTTGGTCACAGCCATCACCGAACGGATCGCACTGGCCATCAGATCATCCGGACGGACCTTGGCGAGCGAACCCGCATAACGGCCGAACGGCGTGCGCAATCCTTCGTAAATATAAGCATCAAGCATGTGAAATCCTTTGTCGGTAACGGTTGCGAAAAATCAGGCTTCGGGCGTCAGTGCGGAAACGCCGAGTTTGGCGCGGCGGGTCAGCCAGATCACCGGGCGGTAACGCGTGTCGCCGTAGATGCGGTACATCGCCGACAACACCTGGTGCACACGATCGACGCCCAGCGTGTCGGCAAAACGGAACGGGCCGTTCGGATAGTTCAGGCCGAGCGTCACGGCCTTGTCGATGTCGGCGGGCACCGCGGTGCGGCTCTGCGCGATCGAGGCTCCAATGTTGACGATCATGGCAACGATCCGCTGCGCAATGAATCCGGGGCTGTCGTGACAGACCGTGACCGGCACGCCGTCGCTTGCCAGCAACCCGTGCGCGGCGTCGCGGAACGCGGCATCGGTGACCGAGGTCGTCATGATCGTGCGGCGTTTGACCATCGGGAACAGCGTGTCGACGGCAATCGTGCGTTTCGGATCGAGGCCCTGCTCGATCGCGGTGTGTGTGGCATCATCGCCGACCGGCGTCACCAGACACAAAGCCTTGGCACTGGGTTTGGCGCCGCTTTCGACATTCGCGCCCAGTTTCGACAGCAGTTCGCTCAGCGCGGCATGGCCCTTGGCATCGGCTTTGCTGATCCATACGCTCTCGGGGCGGGCCGCCGGTGCGGGCGCCTCGGCCGGCACCGCGGGTTTCATTTCGGCGTCGTATTTGTAAAAGCCGTTTTTGGTTTTGCGGCCGAGCACGCCGGCCTCATAGCGCGATTGCATGATCAGATTCGGGCGGTAGCGCGGCTCGCCGAAGAACTGGTCACAGATCATTTTCGAAGCCGGCTGGGTTACGTCAAGGCCGGTGAGATCCATCAATTCAAACGGCCCCATGCGAAAACCGCAGACATCGCGCATCACCCGGTCGACGTCAGCAAAGGTGGAAATGCCTTCATAAACGAGATGGGAGGCTTCCAGCGTAAAGCCGCGGCCGACCTGGTTGACCAGAAAGCCCGGCGCGTCGGTGCAGCGCACCGGTTCGCGCGTCATGCGCTTGCCGATCACCGTCAGCGCTTCGCAGACCCATTCTTCGGTCTGCAGCCCGGCGATGACTTCGACCAGGCGCATCAGCGGCACGGGATTGAAGAAGTGGAAGCCGGCGAAACGCTGCGGCGTCTTCAGCTTGGCGGCAATGGTCGTCACCGACAGCGAGGAAGTGTTCGAAGCGAGTATGCAGTCGGCGGCGACGATGCTCTCGAGTTCGCCGAAGACCTGGCGCTTGACGTCCAGGTTCTCGACCACAGCCTCGATCACGGCATGGCAGGGCTTGAAATCGGTCAGCGCATCGACGATCTTGATGCGCGCGAGTGCAGCATCCGCATCACCCTTGCTCATGCTGCCCTTTTCGGCGGCACGCTGCAGCATCTTGCCGATGAACTCGCGCGCTTCCGCGGCGGCGCCGGGTTTGGCATCCATCATCAGCACATTGATTCCACCCGCCGCGGCGACCTGCACAATGCCCCGTCCCATGGCGCCCGAACCGAGCACCCCGATCGTCAGATCGGCCCTGTTTGCATCAAATGACATTACTTCCCCTTGAACACCGGTTTACGTTTTTCCATGAAAGCGGTCTGGCCTTCGATATAGTCCTGGCTGGCGAAGCAGGCATCAACCATCTTCTGCGTGCCATCGAGATCGCGATCGGCCGGATCCTTCACGTATTCGAGCAACGCGCGTTTCACTGCGGCGATCGTCAACGGCGCATTGTTGACGATGGTCGTGGCGTAGTCGCGCACATATTTTTCAAGCTCG
>CAZVDN010000048.1:3473-9657 GCA_964625665.1 uncultured Streptomyces sp.
AACCGGCAGCATGCGGTTGATGAGATTCATGGCCAGTGCTTCCGGCGCAGTGAACTGGCGCGCCGTGTAGAAAATCTCGGCGGCAAATTGCGGCCCAACCAGATCACACAGCCGTTTGATACCGACGAAGCGGTAGCCGAGCCCCAGTTTTGCGGCGGGCACGCCGAATTTGGCGTCTTCAGATGCAATCCGGATGTCGCAGGCGACCGCGATGCCGGTGCCGCCGCCGATGCAGTAGCCGCGCACCATGGCGATGGTCGGCTTCGGGCAGTTGACCAGCGCTTTGTTGGCCGAGTCCGCCATGGCATTGTATTCGGCAACGGCTTCCGGCCCGGTGCGACGTTCCTTGAACTGCGAAATATCGGCCCCGGCGACGAAGGCCTTTTCGCCCGCCCCCTTCAGGATGACCACGCGGACTTCGGGGTCCACAGCGTAGGCATTGAGCACCTCGGCCATGCCCTGCCACATTTCGAACGACATCGCATTGTGGCGCGCAGGGTTGTTGAAAGTAATCCAGCCGACGCCGTTTTCTTTTTCGGCGACGAGTTTATCGGTCAGCGTTTGCATTGGTTTCCTTGTGATTTTTGCGCGACAGGCAGGTCGCTCCGGACAACCTCCCGATTTTAATGCATTCGGGCTCCGCGCGAAAACGCCCGCGCCATTTGACGGCGGACTTGCGAAGATCAGCGCTTAGGGAGGAAGCGCAGGCTGCGGATGAATGCCTCGCCTTCATCCCGCATCAGGGTGCCCGTTTCGGTCGGCAGGCCGCGCTCGGTATAACTCAAATCGACGGCGAGGGTCTTGTCGGCGGGATGGATGCAGGTCAGGCCGATGGTTTCCGTCAGCAGCGGCCGGCCCCGCGCATAGGGGGCACCGCGGTCCTCCGCCTGCGTTCGATATCGCACGCACATGGGGCCGGAAACAGGCTCCACTTCGACGGCCGCAACCGTCATTTTGCTGCGGGCATCACCTGGATTGGCAGCCAGTTGTCGCGCTACGTGATCGCGAAAGGATTCGGCCGTCTCGAAGGGATCGTCAACCGGTGCTGCCAGCACCACGGCGATAAACGAGTGGGTTTGAGAACTCAATCGTTTGCCGAAATAGACATAGTGCTTTTCGCGCTTCATTTCGAACCAGCCGCTTCCGGGCGGCGGCATGAATTCGTAACCGTCCATCCGGTAGGCGACAGGAAGCGCTGCAACGGGCTTGGCGTAGAGTTGTGCGAGTGCACCGATCGGACTCACGCCGCCAAGAAATGCGGCGATCCCGATTAAATGGCGCAAAATCGTTTTGCCTTGTTCCGCAGCGAAGGATGTTTGGTGGCTCAAGGCGTCCGCCGGCCGATGACGAAAAGGCGATTACAGCACAACTTGCGGAAAGGTCACGCAGATTTGGCAACCCCAATGATTTCCGTGACAGCCAGTGCGGCGATTTCGCGGAATTTCTCGTAACGCCCCTCGTTGAGATCCACCATGCTGGAGAGCAGTGAAAAACTGGCGCCGACGAAAACGTCGCGTCCGTCCGCAGCTCGCCGCGTAATGCCGTACTGCACGCGCGAACGCTCACCCGCCGACAGCTTGCCGACCATGCTCTTGGTGGCCCAGATTTTTCCATGCCGCGCAAAATCGCTGAGCCGACCGGCGTGGTTGATCGTATCGCCGAGAACGGCAAACTCAATGCTGGTCGCGGACTGGAATGTGCCGAGCCACTCCTCGCCTTCATTGACGCCGATATTGAGAAACAGCTCATTAAGCCAGTTCTTGCGAATCTGCCAGGCCTTGCTGAGCTTTTGCATTTCCAGTTTGATTTCCTGGGCGCACATCAGTGCATTGAATATGTAGTTGCTGTCCGGCTGCGGGAAAAAGTAATACACCATGCCGTCGCCGACGTGCTTGCCGTGGGTGCCGTAATATTTGCGGAAGATCGGCCCCATGGCGGCCCAGATCTGGTTGATCAGCTCGAAATATTCTTCCGGCGGCAGCTCAGAGCAGATTTTGACCGAGTTTTGCAGATCGGCCACGATGACAGCAAGCGGCGTCAGTACCGGCAGGCGCTTGCGCAGCAAGTCGCGGATGACTTCGTCGCGCCGCGCGAGGAAGCCGAGCAGTGAATTGACGTCGGTGTCATGGGGGGCATAGACCAGCAAAATGCCTTCGCGGTAAAAAGAGGCGTAAGCCTGATAGCTTTGCGTGCTGCCGTCCTCGCGTGCCACTTCGACCGGCGCGTCCAGAATCGTCCGTTTCTGCAGCGGCTCGGTTTCCGAATACATTGATTCGAGCAACTTTGCGCACTCGATGGAAAGTTCCTGACAGGCACGACCGAAGGTCCCGCGGGAAAGTCTCCCCTTTGCGAGTGCCATATGGAAGGCCAACAGCTCACGGTTTTCTGCCGCCAATTTCGCGTTACGGCAAATCAATTGCAAAACGCTGCGGTTTTCGCGGTTCGGCGGCAGCGCGTCGAAACCACCGAGAATGTCCTGCCGCGCGGCCTCGTTGAACCACACGATCTCGAAGTTGTAGTTGACCATATAGGCCGGGTGCGGGATTTTGTCGATCGTGACGCTGAGTGGCGCGGCATCGCCTGAGCGCGCGGCAATGTAGGAAACCTTGGCGGGTTCCGGCGGCGTGGCGGGCGACGCCACCTCGGCGGGCGTGCTGTTCCCGCTCTTCAACTGGTCGACGATGTCGCTCATGTAAATCCCCTCCCGCTTGAGCTGCTGAATTTTATTGATGCGCTCGATGGTGCCGTCCGGGAAGTAGCCGAGTTGACGTGCGCCCCCGCCCTCCCTGCCCGGATTCATAACTACAGGCTTCGCCAGCAAACCCATTTGGATATAATTGTTGAGGGTTGCTCTTGAAATACCTGTTTTATCAATAATTTCTTTACTTGTTATCAAGTGAGTTCTTGGATTGACGACCTCGATATGACTGTATAACTAGACAGTCTAATTGTCAAGCCGATGAATTAGACACTCGGATCGCTGGCCAAATCACGACACCGCGAATGCGAAAAACGCATTACCCGATTATTTTAGTGGGGATTGCCGAGACGATTTTTCGGGATGGGGACCGCGACAACTTCGATCCCCTCTTCCTGCAACTCTGCAATGTCCTCGCCCGAGGCATTACCCCGAATTGCGCGTTCCGGCGCCTCTTGGTAATGAATTTTCCGCGCCTCTTCCGGGAAGGCATCGCCGACGTCTTCGGTATTCGCCAAGACATGCTCGACGAATTGCGTGAACACCTTCTGGAACACGGCAATTTGTTGCTCGGATTTGCCATCAGCGGCCGGCCTCGGCACGGGGGCCCCTGACCCGGCGCCGGTATTCACGTAGGGTGCGTGCAGTTCTTTGCTGATCTGGTCAGTGCCGCAGACAGGACAACTCACCAGGCGGGCATCGCGCTGGGCTTCAAATTTTGCGCTGGACTCAAACCACCCTTCAAACCGATGGTCGTTGTTGCAGCTGAGATTGAAAACGATCATTGCACAGGCCAAGTGTCGGGACGGTCGAATTGCGCCGTGACGGTCTCAGTGTGGCATTTTGGAGGTGGCGTTGGCAATGGTGCCCGAGGCCGGAATCGAACCGGCATGCCGCTTTCGCAGCGAGGGATTTTAAGTCCCTTGTGTCTACCAGTTTCACCACCCGGGCATGCAGAAATCTGGAGGCGCGGGGCGGAGTCGAACCGCCCTGGAAGGATTTGCAATCCTCTGCATAACCGCTTTGCTACCGCGCCAAACTCGCTCGCCTACAGGCCCGAAAACACAGGCCTTGCACCGAAATCATGCGGTACGTGACCTCGGTGCACACTGCAAACCGGCAATTTGAATCGGAATGTAACGGAGCCCAATGCGTGCACCGAACAAAATTCCAAAATCTGGGGGGCCTTACGAGGAGCTTCGCCCCCTGCCTGGAAGCCCTCTGCAACCCGTCGACTGCCATTTCCATCAACGGGTCTGAATTCTGGAGCGGGAAAGGAGTCTCGAACTCCCGACCTCAACCTTGGCAAGGTTGCGCTCTACCAACTGAGCTATTCCCGCGTTATGCCGCAGATTATACGCATTTTTTAAGGCAAACTCAATCGGGTCGCGTTGCCAGCGGCAGGGCTTTCCTCAGGTAGTACAACATCGAAATTACCGTCAGCACCGCCGCCACATTGATCAGAATGGTTCCAAGCCAGCGACAATTGATTTGTCCAAAAAGATCATCCTCATAGAGCAGCAAGGGGATAGCCACCATTTGCACCGCCGTCTTGATTTTGCCGACAAAGGCAACTGCCACGCTTTTTGCGCGGCCGATCTGGGCCATCCACTCGCGCAGCGCTGAAATCGCAATTTCGCGTCCGATGATGATCAACGCCACGACTGACTCCACCCGCTCAAGCTGAAGCAGCATGATCAAGGCGCCGGCAACCATCAGCTTGTCGGCGACCGGGTCCAGAAAAGCGCCGAAGGGCGACATCTGATTGAGCGCGCGCGCCAGGTACCCGTCAAGCCAATCGGTAATCGCCGCGAAAATGAAAATTCCGGTTGCCGCAATGTTCTTGTCGGCGAAATTCAACACGCTTTCCGGCAGGTAATAGACACCGACAATCAGCGGGATCAGCAGGATCCGCAACCATGTCAGGAGATTTGGAATATTGAGCGGCATACCGTCCAACCTAGTGAAGCGTGTCGTAAATGCGCCTGGCGAGTTCGCCGCTGATGCCCTCGACTTGCGACAGGTCGTCGATACTGGCGGCCATCAGGCCCTGCAATCCACCGAAGCGGGTCAGCAGACGCTGCCGTCTCTTGGCGCCGACGCCGCTGATATCTTCGAGCGTTGAAACCTTTCTTGCCTTGCCGCGCCTGGCCCGGTGACCCTGGATGGCGAAACGGTGAGCCTCATCGCGGATCTGCTGAATCAGATGCAGCGCCGGATGCTCCGGTGGCAATTGTAGCGCGTTGAGCCGCCCCTGAATGATCAATTGCTCAAGGCCCGGTTTGCGCGCTTCGCCTTTGGCAACGCCCACCACCGCCAGTTCCTGCAGTCCCAGTTCAGCCAGTACCTCACGCGCCACGGCCACCTGCCCTTTGCCGCCGTCAATCAACAGCAGATCCGGCAGCCTGCCCTCCTCGGCAATGACCCTCTCATAACGCCGGCGCAACGCACTGCGCATGGCGCCATAGTCATCACCGCCGGCGACCCCTGTGATATTGAAGCGCCGGTATTCACCGTTCTGCATGGCAGAGCGGTCATAGACCACGCAGGACGCCACAGTCGCCTCCCCCATGGTATGGCTGATATCGAAACATTCGATGCGTTGCAGGGTCTCGTCGGTTCCAAGCGCCTGCTGCAACGCCTGCAAGCGCGCCTCCTGGGTGGCGCGCAGGCCCAACTGCCGCTGCGCGGCAAGCTCGGCATTCTTGCAGGCCATTTCCAGCCAGACACGCCGCTCACCCGCCGGATTGATAATGATCTGGGTATTTCCGCCCGGCAGCCCGTTTTGCAGTTGTTCCGCAGTATCGGCAGCCACCACGCTGCCTACAACGACGGCCGGCGGTGGCTTGCCTTCGGCATAGTGCTGACAGATAAATGCCTCGATCACCTGCGCCGCATCAAATCCCCCCGCGTTTTGCGGGAAAAAATTGCGGTCGCCCAGGTGATGCCCGCCGCGGATCATTACCAGATTGACGCACACCACCTCGCCAGCCGATGCACAGGCGATAACATCCGCGTCCCGCGCACTGTGTCCGCTGACGAACTGTTTTTCCCGCACATGACCCAGCGCCGCAATCTGGTCACGCAAGACGGCGGCGACTTCGAAATTCTGCGCCTCCGCTGCGGCATGCATGCGTTCCGCAAGGCGCTCGACGGCCTCCCCGTCCTTGCCCTTGAGAAACAAAGCGGCACTGCGCACGTCCGCGGCGTAGTCCTCCGCGCTGATTTTGCCGACACAGGGCGCGGTGCAGCGCCGGATCTGATGCTGCAGACAGGGCCGTGTGCGGTTGTTGAATATGCTGTCGACACAGGTTCGCAGGCGGAACACCTTTTGCAGCAACTGAATGCTTTCGCGCACGGCCCCTGCATGCGGGAACGGGCCGAAATACTGATTGCGGGTATCGAGTGCGCCGCGGTGTGAACTCAGGCGCGGAAAAGCATGGCCGGACAGCGTCAGATACGGATAGGACTTGTCGTCGCGGAACA